>JAYTAK010000143.1:0-2093 GCA_043737515.1 Candidatus Kuenenia sp.
TGCCGCTACTTTGCCATGGGAATTGACGCACCAAAGACGTGGGAACAGTTTGACAATATGCGATGGTACATGATGCACGGGCCGTTTTCCGTGTTCGTGGACGGTGCCGCGTGGTTCCTTCTGATTCCCGGCGACTGCCAGCACCTGCAGGCTGATAACCGCTGCGGCGCGTATGACACTCGTCCTGAAATCTGCCGTGAGTACAGCACCGACAACTGTGAATTTGGCAATGACGGCGTTTACGATCAATACTTCGAAACGCCGGAGCAGTTGTGGGAATACGCCCATGCAGTTCTGCCACCAAAACTTCGCCGCGCGCCGGATGCTCCGATCAGCCTGCCCGTGCTGCAGATGATTTGAATCAGAATCCATCCGGAATGAAGCGATACTCTCCGCCGTTCTTCAAGGCGATTTGTCGCATAATCCCGGCACCGAATCGAGTGTTCCCCATCCGGCTTCATGCCGGTGGGAACCCGGTTTACCGACTACCAAACGAACCGCCCCACTGTTATTCCATCCCCAACTGGCTTCATGCCAGTGGATGCCAGGTTTGAAGAATTCGCGGATCTGTTGCCAGTGTCTCTGACACAGGACCGGACATAGTTTTCAAACCTGGCTTCCACCGACGCAAGGTCGGGGTGGGGAGCGACCTCCTGGGTTCTTGTCGTTTTAGTTGCCAAACCTTTGTCCACTGGCACGAGGCCAGTGGGGCAAATAGAACGGAGGTTATTCCCGCCTGAACTGCGAGACTTTTGAATCACGCAATCTATAAAAAATTCCATTGCAAACTCAGGACTAGAGAGATCGCACCCATCTCGGGCATGGGGTTGGCGTTTTCATTTGGCAAATCGATTTCAATCTCCCCGAAGCGCCAGATGTCCGCCGACGGAGCGGCGGACCTACGTAGGCGAGCCGCTCCGTCGGCTCGCACCAGATACGGCGGCGAAGCCATGGATGCGGCACAAGAGATTCGGTTGCGGGCGAAGCCCGCGCCAAGCATACTGTCTCATGCCCGAAGCATTGACGGATGTGATCTTTGAGGCTGAACACATTGCCATATGCACCGGATGCCTGCAAACTCAACTTGCCTCGGAGAGTCAGCTAGTGCGGAACCGTCAGCCAGTACTCGGCAATTTGTGTTTCGTCCGGAGTGGTGAATGTCACGGGCTGCAGGAGCTTTGATTCGGCAGCTTCGGCCACGATGCGAATCGGGCCTTGAAATGCTTCTGCTGTCGTTCCGGTGATTTTCAGTGTGACAGACTTTGCCGTCTCACCGTCCTTTTCTGAACGCGGACATTCAAACGCCACTCCGACAGGCAGCCCTTCCACCCGCACATCCACCGGCTCGGCAAAACCGTGTTTGCGGACAAACGTGATCGGGATTTCCAGCGGCTTGTCCGGCTTCAGCGTTCCGGCTGTCGAAGCGAGCGTGGCGGCAACAGTCGCGCGGGTTTCTTCGCAGCGAAGCAGAAAAAAACAGCGGTCACCGGAATTCCGGAACCGGTCGCGGATGATTGCACGATACTGTCCGTCGGCGGGCATCGTGAGATGCAATTCGGCGTCGTGGTTTTCGCCGCTGAGATCATCGTGCTCATTGATCACCTTGCTCTGGCTGTCTTCCACAATCAGCACGGGATCCAGCATCGAACCGATGCGCTGGGCGTGGACACTCAGACTCAGCTTCTGCGACTTGTTCGCGTTGAACAGAAACACGACGTCGGCGTTTGCTGTCACTCGTCCGGTGACAGCGACTGGAAGCGTCAACATTCGCTCGGCGGTCAACTGTGATTCAACGATGGACGGCACGTCGCAGCGCGGGACGGGATATGGAAGTGCGTACGGTTCCGTCAGCGCCTGCTGCTCGCGATTCAAAGAGACCGTCGGGGTTGTAATGTTCCAGCCGAAAACGGACAGAGAAGTTTCAGTGTCATGATAAAACCGCATGGCAGGCTCCGAATGTTCCACGACGGCGGCGGTTGTCAGGGTGAGTCGATACACATAGTCTGCACCGCCGGAAAACCCGATGGTGCTGTTCGGAGCGGCGGGAAATGCAAACGTGCGTACGAACCATTTTCCGTCGTCAGGTGCGGTGA
>JAYTAK010000144.1:0-2090 GCA_043737515.1 Candidatus Kuenenia sp.
CCAAGCGCAGCGCAGTTCCGGCAGGTGTCTGGCAATTGCCGGAACTGCGCTGCGCTTGGTCCGGCCTACAGACGACTGGTACTCCTTGGCGCGTGATTCGCCCGCCGTGTCTGGCGCGAGCCGACGGAGCGGCTCGCCTACGTAGGTGCGCTGCTCCGTCGGCGGACATCTGTCGCGTTGTGAAAATCTTCTCAGTAAAACAAAACTCCCTGCGTTTGCTGAGCAAAGCACGCCGGTTCCACCCTACAGTATGGTCTGTCTGCTTCGTCTCACTCGTGCCCTCTGAATGATGCCCGTGTCTGTCCAGATCTCAAATCTCGATCCCGCGCTCGACGTCCTGTGTACGCTGGCAGCGTTTGAGGATGCACATTTTGTGTTGCTTTTCGACAGCGCAGCCCGACATCGGGAACGCGACGCACGCTACACCATACTCACCGCCGACCCGGTTGCGGTGACGCGGCTCGACAAAGCCTCTTCCGGGGACGATCCGTTCAGCGTCCTCCGCACATGGCAAATGCGTCTTCCGACATTGTCCGACGAGCAACACGCATCACTGCCGCCATTCTGCGGCGGAATCGCGGGCCTGCTGTCATACGAACTCGGTCAGGCTTTCGAGAAAATTCCAAGTCCGGCAATCGACGATTTCAGAACCCCGGCACTGCTGGCCGGACTCTTTGACTGGGCCATCGTCTGGGATCACATCGCCGGTACGGTGCGTCGTTACGTCTTGCAACTTGAGGATTCGCAGACACCGAAACGGACCACGGCGCTTCGCGACCGAGTCGCATGGATTGAAGCCCGACTGAATCGAGACACTGAATCCAATCTCAGGTCAACTTCCACAACTGATTCAACGACGCTGCCCACCGAAATCACTTCCATCCGTCATCGCATCGAACCCACCTCCGAGATTTATTCCGATTTCACGCGCGATCAATACACGACTGCCGTGGCACGAGTCATCGAATACATCCGAGCGGGCGACATCTTTCAGGCCAACCTGTCGCAGCGGCTGTTGTCGCCGTGGTCAGGAACGGCCACACAGCTTTACGCCAGCGTCCGAGCGAACAACCCTGCCCCGTTCTGCGGCTTGCTCAAGGCCGACGACTTTTCCATCGTCAGCGCGTCACCGGAACGATTTCTGAAAGTCGATCGGTCGCGGCAAGTGGAAACCAGACCGATCAAAGGCACACGCCGCCGACCACGTTCCCCGATCGCCGATCTGTACGCCAGTGAAGAACTTTCGACGAGCGAAAAAGACCGCGCGGAGAACGTGATGATCGTGGACCTGTTGCGGAACGACATCTCGAGATCATGTAAGCCCGGCACAGTTCGCGTCACCGGCCTCTGTGAAGTCGAACGCTTTGAAACGGTCCTGCATCTGGTCTCAACCGTCGTGGGAACCCTGCGTGACGACTGCGATGTCTGGGACCTGATGGCCGGTTGTTTTCCCGGCGGCTCCATCACCGGTGCTCCCAAAATCCGCGCGATGGAAATCATTGCTGAACTGGAACCAACCGTGCGCGGTGCCTACTGCGGAAGTCTGTTCTTCCTCGGACCCTGCGGCGACTTCGACAGCAGCATCCTCATTCGCACGTTTACGCTGAAACATGGCTGGGTCCACTTCCCGGTCGGCGGAGGCATCGTCGCCGACTCGGACCCTCTTGACGAATACCGCGAGACCCTCCACAAAGCCTCCGGCATGATCCGCTCCCTGCGGCCAACCTAAACCTGCCACACTCGTTTAACCGCGTGGGCTACGCCCCGCGCTCGTATTCTTTCTTTTCAACAACTGCCCGTTTTGCTCGCATCTTTTTTTGGGTTACGGGAGAAGCCCGAGCTAGGAAATGACCAATGCAGTGCAACGACAGGATTAAGAACTTGGGTTGAATCTGTAGGCGGACCAAGCGAAGCGCAGTTCCGGCAGTTGTCTGGTACTTGCCGGAACGGCGCTTCGCTTGGTCCGGCCTACCCATTCTTCGCCCGCAACCGAATCTCTTTTGCCGGATCAATGGCTTCACCGCCGTGTCTCGTGCGAGCCGACGGAGCGGCTCGCCTACGTAGGTCCGCCGCTCCGTCGGCGGACATCT
>JAYTAK010000145.1:0-4875 GCA_043737515.1 Candidatus Kuenenia sp.
GAAAAGCTCAATACTCTGGTGCAGGGCGCGGAATTGGCTCTCCAATTCAAGGGTATGAAATGTGGGTAACGTCAAGGCACGAGGCCAGTGGGGCAAATAGAACTGTAGTTCTGCCCGCTTGAACTGCGGGACCTTTGAATCACGCAATCCAGAGAAATGCCATTGCAAACTCAGGACTGGAGAGATCGCACACGAGACAGACATCTGTCCGTCTCTGTACCGGCGGCTTTCGACGGGTTTGCTTTGTTGAGGAAGGGGTTCATAGGTGACTTTCATTGTCAGAAAATCTCGACATTTCTGACGATCATCAAACCGAGTTCAGAATGAGATACGGAGTTTCTGTAGAGGATTCTCGGGATACTATTCTGAACCGGGGGTTGAATCTTCGTTTCTGCTTCCTTTGAATTCTACACAGCAGGTTCGTCTGACGCGCGTTGTGCCTTTTTGCGGATGGCACCAAACGTCAAAAGCTCCCGGTGCAACAGGCCCAGCAGAGTCTGAAGAAATGCCACGACCATAGGGCCGACGAACACGCCAAGCGGCCCGAGGGCCTGAACGCCCCCGAGCACGCCGATCAGAGCGGCGAGTGGATGCATTGACGAGCGATCGTGCAGTACCCAGGGTTTGATCACGTTATCAATGGTGGATATCACGCCAGCGCCGAAGATCATGAGCACGATACCGGCGGTCGGTCGGTCATCAATGAAAATCAGCCAGAGGCTAGCTGGCAACCAGACCATCGCAGCTCCCACAAACGGAATCATGGCGGTGAGAGCAGTGATCGCAGTCAGCAGAAAGACGGAATGCAGACCGGCGACCATAAAGCCAATTCCCGCCAGCGTGCCCTGAGCTATCGCGGAAGCCACACTTCCGGACACGACTGCCCGTGCGACTCGCGAAAACTCCTGCAGAAGTTTCTCCTCGTAGCGGTCTTCCAGCGGCGACAATGCCATCAGTTGCTTCGCGATTTGCGGTCCGTCCGCAAACAGAAAGTACATCGTCACAACGAGGATGATGATGCCGAACACGGTCCGACCGGCAATGATGCCTGCATGGCCCCCGAACGAAGAGATCCAGTCAGGGGTCACGGCGAATAACCTGCCCGCCCAGTCCTTGAGATCTTCAGATGTTGGATTCGCAATGTTCTTCAAGACCGCCCTCGGCGCACCTCCGAGGAACTCCACACGGTATTCATGGAATCGTCGCGCCGCCGTTTCCATCGCCTGCTGATACGCGAGCGTTCCGGGTGTTTCCTTTTGTGCGATCGTTAATGCGTCCAGCATGAATTTTACACCCGATGGCGCATCAGAATTCTCTTCTTTGTTCAATGTGACTTGCAAGCGTCGCAGTTCCTCGTGGAGACGCACTAACGCATCGCGATTGCCGCTGGCGACAGCCCCTTGTCGCGCGTCAGCCATCAATATATCGAAGGAACGTTCCGCGAAACGCAGTTCTGCGACGTGCGGATAGTCCAGCCCCAGCGACAGCCGCGCACGCTGCAGCTTATCGCGGAATTCACCATCATCCAGACTTCGCGCGAGCTTCGCTGCTTCGTTGCCTGCCAACAGGAGTACGACGACCGAAGGCACGATAACAATCAGCAGTACCAGAATTGTAGTGATCACGGCGGCTACACGATTGCGACCCCCAAGAAGTCGCTCAAACTTTGTATGCACTGGACGAAACATCACGACACTCACCATCGCCAGAAACAGCGGCAGAAGCAGCGTGAAAGTTACCTCAAAAAACACAATGCCGATGGCCCCCGTCACCAGGACCAGGATCGCGAAAGAGAGAAGTTTCCCCACTTTGTCTGTCCTTTTTTCAAGTAAGCCCAAAACTTCAAAAGACGGCATGTTGATTCAAAGTGGGATAAACTTCCAGCTTGTCAGGTTTCTCGAACAGCACTGCGTTGTGACCGGCCTCATAATCAATCGATAGTCGTTTGTGCTGGGTTTGATTGCCACCGAAATCTGCAATAATGTGATTTCCCGTCTTTCCGTTCAATGCATTTGACATCAGGTGATCCGTCTTGAACAAACGAAAACTCACGAAGGAAGAAAAACGCCGGAAGAAAGAACGCAAAGCCACGTTCATGACCATCTTCGTCAACGGTCGACAGAAAAGCGTGCGGCGGCCTCAGTTGATTGACGGCATGTCGGTTGATGATTTTATTGCTCGAAACGCAGATCCTCTCTGGCTGCACCAGAACGAGATGTGGGAACTGATGCCCCTGGATACTGATGCCGAAACCGCTGAGGACTTCCCTGGGCTTTTGCATTCGCAAATATCGAATCCGTTGGTCTCGGATCAGGCCGTGATCAACGAAACTCCGCAACCAACAAGAAAGCACTGTTATGGTCAAGGATCTGAAGAAATCCCTTTCTGACGCGATTTCCGGTTCGATTCGTGCCGCGAAATTCTGCTGCGGCGGAACGATGCCGAATTCGGATCCCGGCATTGAGGTCGATAACGTTGGGATTCTCAAGTTTCCGCTGAAACCGAAGGCTGTTAAAAGCCTTGTCGAACAATGTCAGATAGCTCCGTTTGGCAAAGGGACAAAGACGCTGGTTGATACGAAGGTTCGCAAGACTTTTGAGCTATCCCCGGATCGGTTTCGCGTGAGCGACCAATGGAATTCGAAGGTCGCTGACGTCATTGCAACAGTTGCATCTGAACTTGGACTTCCGCCGGATGAATTGCAGGCCGAACTCTACAAGCTGCTTGTTTACAAAGATGGCGGTTTTTTCGTTCCGCATCGCGACAGCGAAAAAGACGATGGCATGGTCGCGAGTCTGATCATCGTCCTGCCGAACCAGTTTCGTGGAGGAGCCCTGGTCGTCAGGCACAGCCCGTCGCAGGAGATGCGATTTCCGTTTGATGAGGCGGCGAACGGAAACCTCGTCAGCTATGCCGCGTTCTACGCGGACTGCGAGCATGAAGTTAAGCGGGTGGATTCGGGAGTGCGTGTTTGCCTTTGCTACAACCTGATCCTGCGTCCTTCAAAAACAGTTCGCGGAAAACGCGGGTCGGGTGAGGGTGCTGCCAATCCGTTGGTGACGTCGGTCCGCTCCTGGTTTGCCGCTCATCCTTCCATGCCGCTCGTCTTTGCGATGGAACACCAATACACAGAGCGAGGTCTTTCCGGCAGTCTGCTGAAAGGAGCCGACCGATCGCTTTCCGATCTGGTCGTTTCCGTGGCCGAGGAAGCAGACTGTCACATCCACCTGGCGCACGTTTCTCGCCATCTGTCTCAATTCGCGGACGATGGCAGCTTTCAAGATGGGGACCGGTTCGGCAGTCGCAGTCGCTCGCGCACGGGCCGAAAACTTGAGATCGGCGAAACGTATGAAGATGAGTTGCTGGGAACCCAGTGGACGAACATTTCCGGAAAGAAACAACCGTGGGGAGATCTGCCTCTGGAAGTCACTTCCATCGTCTCAGAAATTCCAATCGATGACTGGAAGCCGACCTCTGAAGAATACGAGGGTTACACGGGGAATGCGGGCAACACACTCGACCGATGGTATCACCGAACGGCCATCGTGCTCTGGCCGAATGCTCAACATTACAACGTGTTAGCCTCCGTTGGACAGATGACATCCATCCCACTTTTCATGAAACAGATGGCAGCGCTGGCCAAGGCCGCTAAGACACGAAAGGAGAGCGTCCGGGCCGATTGCATTGCGTTTGCTCGCGCAATTGTTTCCAGATGGCCGACAGTCTATGAGCATCATGGGCACGCACGGACACGGAATGATTCACATTCCTTGCTGGAAGAGTTTCGAGACCAGCTTGTCACTCTCAACGATCAGGAGACAATCGTCGCGCTGTTGTCGCAGGTTGCTGCACGAGACCAGACCCTGTCGTTGACAACGTTGATTCAGCACGCATGCCGGGAGTTTGGAGTCGCGGCATTGGCACCGGGGCTTCAGGCTCTTCTGACTCCACCAATGAGCAGACATGGACGCCAGGAACTACCTGTGCGTAACCTTGAGTGGCTGGATGCGGTGTGCGAGTCGCAGTCAACGGACGCTGAACCCCGGAAAGTCGTCGGCGATCTCTGTCGCCAGGCCGTCGCCTGGTTCTGCGTTTCATTCCCAGAGCAACGATCTTACGGATATCGCGACGATGCAAGCAAAAAAACGTCTGCGGAAGCGGGACTGCCGCTTCTACTCAAAGCCCTGCTGAACTGCGGCGTCAACAAAGAGTTCAGCAGGGTCATCCAGTTTGTGGAATCAAACCCCGGTCAATTCACCCTGGAACATGGTCAAGTCCCGGCTCTGAAACAGCTCGTACGCTGGTCCATCCGGCGATTTGGCCAGATTCCACAGCCGCTGCAGAAATGGCTGACCACCGTCCGGACGCGACTGGAAACAGCAACCGCATGCGAACCCGAACCGCCAGCCGACTGGACCCGCCCTTCAGTCGTATCCTGTCGATGTGAATACTGCGCTCGTCTGAGTGCGTTTCTGAAAGATCCCACCGCTGAAGTCGGCCGAATTCCCGCCCGCGAGGACATCCGCTCGCATTTGATTCAGGTGATTTCTGGACACCGATACGATGTGACGCACAAACTCGAAAAGCTCAGGAGTCCATTCTCCCTTGTCCTGACCAAGACTCAGGATTCGTTCAATCGAACCCTTAAGCGATATCAACTGGACAGAGAACTGTTGAAAGCTCTGCCACTGGCAATTCTGAATCCGAAGGAGACTACGAAAGGCACCGACTGACCACGAAATCCAACTGAAAGCCCAGCGCGGGCTTCGCCCGCAATCCAATTGACGCCCCGGCGGAGCTTGCCTCCGTCGAGCGCGGATCATGACCAGCCATCACCCGGAATCGGCACTTGGCCACCATTGCGGCTTGCCCGCA
>JAYTAK010000146.1:0-11253 GCA_043737515.1 Candidatus Kuenenia sp.
ACCTTGAAGATGTCATTCTTTGTATCCGCATTCCAATGCGTCGTGACAACATCTTGCGCGGGAACACACTGTGCGATGATTGCAATGCATACGACTACCGCGAAATTGAGTGTCAAACGTACCATTCAGTGGGGGCCTTTGAAAAGTTTTTTTCGGATCAACTCAGTGCCGGAAAGGCAATGGTTTTGGCTGTAAATTAACGTTTAGAATCGGAATCCTGTTCCTGTTTTCTGTCTTGTCGTTCTCCAGCCATCGCGAAACAAGCGACGAAAAAACCACCGACAAATCCACCAAGTGTTCCGACAATGGTATAATCCGGGTGCATCAGATAACCGGCGACCATGCCGATGATGCTGAAGACTGCAGGGCTCAAGATCCAAAGTAATTTATCGTTCATTCGTAAAAAACCTCTGGGGTGTGACGAGTGTTTAGATGTGGGACAGGCTCCAGTCGCAATCATTGCGAAATCCCTGTAAGAATCGACCGAGATTCGGCGGATTTTTGACAAATGCTTTGATGGATCAACGCAAAAAACAAGACACACCCACGTCTCCCGGTTACACACACCGTCGCTGTTTCTCTCACTGAGCGGTATCCGGTCCGAAGTCCATGAAATTTGTTCAGCACTCACCCAGCCGTTCTGCATTAAATAGTTTTGAATCTCAAAACAGCCAGACCACCTGTTTCCGGTCAAGGATGAACCTGTCGAAAACGCATGCCAGGGTTAATTGATCCGCCCGGAGAAAAACCACGTCCACGTATCGAAGACTGGTCCCTGACCGACGAGAATGGGCTGTGACCAGACTTCTGTGTCGTCAAGGCGAATCTGCAGACCAGCGTTGGTGGTTCCCATGCAGGCGAATTCCCAGTGGCCAGCGTTATCTTCTTCTCGCCACTGAATGGCGACAATCGCATCAGGATTTGTACCCGTCGCGCTCAGGCCAAACAGGGCGCCGTCGGCGATTCTGCCAGACTTGCTCGAATATCGAAACAGCGGGGTTGGCAACAGCCGCATTTCCGACTTGTCATCTGGCCCGGTCGTTCCCAGCATCGTCGCGCTGAATTTTCGGGACAGTTGTTTCAACTGCAAAAGTCTCCCCGATTTGGATTCTGACAACTTCGGTCCGGCGTCAAGCGACTGGAACGTGAGGCCCGGTTTCTTTGATTCGTACTCCTGCTCAAACGACCACTTTACGGCAATCGAGTTCGCGGAACACGATCCGACGTTGAACAACCAGCGTCGCTCGGGTTCAGGCAAGCTGCAGCATTCCAGCTTCATGGTCATCACAGGCAAATCGTCGATCGTCCAGACCCACATCGTCCCGTCGATGATTTGCCGTTGCGGGTCGCTGTAGCGAAAAATGGGCTCTTCGACGACCTTTGCCGGGTGAAGAGTGTCGCCCTTTTTCTCGGAGACTTTCATCGCCGCCACCGCAGTCCGCATGTCGCGCAGGATGAGTTGTCGCTCGGCAGAGATGTTGTCCGCAGGAGGCTCGTCTGCTTTGCTGACAGGAACGACAGCAAAGGTCACCATCGAAATCATCACAACTGCTGTCGCCAAAATGTATTTGAACAATTCAGTATCCTTTCGAAAACAGTATCTGCACTCGTTATTTCGCATCGTACAACATCAGCCAGTACGGATCTGATGGATTGCCGACAACATTCGGAGTTCGCGGGGCTGTCCAGAACTCTTTGCCATCCAGCAGGACGTGCAGTTCGGCGCTGCCGAGTCGGGAAAAGCTCACCTTCCAGTGAGCATCGTTGACGTCACCATGTGCCTCCAGTTGAACGAGAATCTCGGGATTTGTGTCATGTGCCAATACAAACACCGCTCCGTCGATCACCGACTGACTTTCATCCGAGTAGCGATGGACGGGCTGAATAAGGAGCCGCAGTTCGAAGCGAGAATTGTCCGGATCCCAGAATTCATGCGCCTCGAAACGACGGCTGATTTCTTTCATTTGTCGCAATCGCATTGCGGGCTGAAGACTGACTTTCGGACCGTCTGGAACTTCCTTCAATTCAAAATGGGAGCTGGCTGGCTTCCATTGGTGCCCGGCCACTGCGTCAAACGTCAGCAGACTCGGCGAGGTCACGGTCCAGGCATGGACCCATGTGCTTTCATTTTCGACAGGGTGGAATTGTTCCATCATCGCCACCGGTCGTCCGGTCGTTCCCCATGCCCACAATGACCCCGCTTCGTTGCCTCGCGTCGCGTCGCCATAAGTCAGCAGCGGATTGGCCACCATATCTACAGGAACAGGTCCGCCCTTCTCCGACCGGTGAATTTGGAAGACGGAGACGTGGTCCCGAGCATCCTTCAAGGCCTTTGACACGGGAGGCTTTGCTGACTTTGACGGTTCGGATTTGTTTTCGTCAGATCTCAATGCTGCTGCGAACGAAACCAATGTGATCAGCGAAATGAGCCTGGTCAGAATGTGGGACATTGAATTCTTCTCACGAGTTGAAACTAGGGTTCAAAATCCGGTTTTGGGCGCTGCTCCAGGAAGTCCCAATAATGTGGCTTGCCGTTTTCGGAAACGGTGCCCTCGGGTGATTCCCAAACCTTTTCGTCATCAATGGACACGGCCAGTTGATAGTCCGTGAATGGAGCGAAGGCGTAGTGCCATTCGGCTTTGCCTTCGGTTTGTCGGGCCTCGACAATGACCAGCAGTTCCGTGTCTGTGCCCTGACAGAGCGAAAACACACCGCCATAACTCACACCTTCTTTGGGAATTGCGTATTCGTAGATCGCAGTCGGCACAAGTCGCAGTTCCCAGCGGGCTTTTTTTGGATCTGTGGCGTTAGCAGAGACTCGACGAGACAGCGCCTTCGCCTGCAGCTTTTGCTTGAGTTCACTGGAATCCGGTGGATCGGCTTTCGGGAACGGCTGCCACTGCAAGCCTGGTTGCTCGGTCGTCCATGATTTCTTACCGGGTAATTCCATTGCAATGCCGTGCTTATGAAGCGAATGGAATTCGTTCATCACCCAGCGATTGCGTCCCTGGCTCCAGGCGAAGATGACGCCAATGATCGCGGGTCTGCCGGATGCCTCTTTCCACACATAGACAGCCCCAATGTCGTCGCCGCGCACGGTCTGAGTGTGGCGAAAAATCGCTTTTTCCTGAAGCATGAACGGCGTGTCCACGGCATCGGCAGGCGTGAAGACGTAATCCTTCGCGAGCGAATCGGCCACTCCCAGCCAATGTGCGGTCACGGCTTTCTTGGTCGCGGCTTCGTCCAGTTTGGGATCCTGCTGCGCCTGGCATGGGGCAAAAAATGCGCTCGCGAACACGGCGACCATCAGTTTGAAGGATGGAGACATGAGTGGCCTCAGTGAAAAGAGACGGGGTCCTGGCAATGGTCGTGACGGTCTGTTAGTCGAGGGGAAAAAAATGAGCTGCACGGGAATAGTGGTCTGTGGATTTAACGTGGGATAAGCTTCCAGCTTGTCAGTATTCCCCAAAAGCATGGAGTTTTCATTCGGCGATGGCAAGCTGGAAGACAGGTCAGTACTGAAAGGCGGACTTTGAAACTGCTGGAAGCGGGCCAGAATCCTGACAGTAGGCGCACGGCATTTATTTGACTTCAAGCCGATTCAAATCGTCGATCGAAACCGGAGCTGTGGGGCGCGTCATGTACGGATCGGTGATGAATGGGTTTGAATATGGGGTACGATGATTCGGCACACGCCAAACCTCGGTTTCGTCCAGGTTCAGCCAAAGTTCACGATGAGTGAATCGCACGGGAGCGTAAACCCATTTCAATTTGTCGCCGTCCTTGTGGCATTCAAACAGCAGGAGAACTTCTGGATCTGTACCCGTTGTAGTGACGTATGCAAAGATCGCTCCGTCAATAACCGTCTTTGAATCACCTGAATATCGATAAATTGGTTGTGTCAACAATCGCAGTTCTTCCGTTCCGTCATTGATCGACATGTGGGCTTTGAAACGATCCGTGAATCGGCGCATTTGACTCAGTCGCCTGCGAACGTCGTCTGCGGGCACAGGTGAATCGGGAAGATCCTTCATCTCGACGCCGGGAGTTTCACTGCGCCACTTCAGGGATTGGTCCAGTTCCGATTCTGCCAACGGTTCAGAAGAAAGAGAATGCAATTCTTCAAAGACACCACGAGTCTCTTCATCGATCGGCCATGAGCCGATGCATCCGATGACCTCAGGCCGGCCTTCATTAACCCAAACAAACACATCTCCGGACCACAGTGCATCGCCGGTGCTCGTCCATGTGAGCACCGGCCTTGGCTCCAGCAGGAACGGTTTCGCTCCATCCCGATTGTGGGCGAAGACAAAGGCTGATGCATGTTTGAGATAGTGGGTTCTGAGTTGCTCGATGAACTTTTCTTTTGGGTTGTCCGTATCGCTCGCTGGCTTGTCGTTCTTGCCAGAATCTTGCGCAGGCACGGGGTTGCCAAGACCGAATGCTGCTGTCAATGCGATCAACCAAAGAACTTGCTGCATGATATGCCTCCGATGACAGTCAACCGGCTATGAATCACAATCCGAGGATAGACACAGCGTATCCTGTAAGTTTTGATTTTTACAAGGAACCACGGTCTCTTTGTATTGACTTTATAGACATTGCGTCTACACTCGGGCCTCGACATGCATGAATCCGTCGGTCTGTCGAATCAAAAGCCCCCGTCGTTGTGCATCCATTCCTGTTGCAGAGGTGCGTTGCCATGAGCATGCGGATCTGTTCTTTCGCCTCGCTTCGCTGGCTAATGCTGGCTGTGTGTTGCCTGGTCAGTGATACAGCCGTTGGCCAGTTGTTAAACAGCGACATCGTGCGCGATGTGGATCTGCATGCCGGACGCGCGATGGCGGACTGGATTGATCAAAAATCGCAGGCTCAGTGGGATCAGGAAGGTGTAGCGGCACCGCTGATTGTCGATGATGGAACATTTCTCCGTCGGCTTTATCTGGATCTGACCGGCACCATTCCTTCGGTCGCGACGGCTCGTGAATTCCTCGAGAGTACCGATGAGTATAAGCGTGCCATCGCGATTGAGGTTCTGCTGCGTGAGCCTCGGTCGGCGGAGCATCTTGCCCGAGTCTGGCGGAGAATGCTGGTCCCGACAGGAACTCCCAGTGAAGGAATGGGCCAGTCCATTGAACCGTGGCTGAAGGACCAGTTTGCTCGCAATGCACCGTATGATGAATTCGCGAGAAATCTGCTGACGGTCAAATCCACCGATGCAACGGATCCCTCAAAGCCGTATGCGACATCGGCCATCATGTTCTATCAGGCTGCTGGCGGAAACGCGGAAGGAGCGGCAGATTCGGCAACGCGATTCTTTCTGGGCGTGCGTCTGGGATGTGCCAAATGCCATGATCATCCGTTTGCCAAATGGAAACAGGAAGACTTCTGGGGGATGGCCGCTTTTTTTGCGGGCGTCCAGAATGGGACCGTCGAAGATAGTCCTCGCACAACGATTCGTCCACAGGACGGCGATGTTGAATACACTGCCAAGCTGTTGTGGGAAGAAAAGACAACGCTGGACGGCGCGAATCCACGGCAGGTCTTTGCAGACTGGGTTGTTTCGGAGCACAATCCGAACTTTGCGGCGACGGCTGTCAATCGAGTCTGGCAGCATTTGTGCGGACGAAGCCTGGCGGGCACGGTCGATGATCTGGATCAGGCCAGCGCCGAAGATCGCGCGGTCCTGCTGGATGGGATGGCGCAGGAGTTTATTCGCAGCAAGTACGACTTGCGTCATCTGATCAGCGCGATCTGTCGCAGTAAGGCGTATCAGTGTAGTACGGTGTCGCCCAATCAACTTGGCGATCAGTTGAAAGTGGCAGACGTGCGGCCTCTGAAAACTTTGTCGCCTGAGCAGGTGTTTGATGCAATGGAACAGGCCCTGATGTTGCCCGTCGGTCGATCGGACAATGCCGCCCGGTTCAACGGTGAGCGAATGGCGATTGTTGCCAGGATGAATGAGGCGTTTAGTGATACGCCGGAAGACTTCAGTGCCGGGATTCCTCAGGCACTGATGATGATGAACGGGACGGTGATTTCTGACGCCACGGACCTGGCGACCAGCAGAACTCTCAGAGCGGTTGTGGATTCGCCGTTTATGAAGGATGAGGATCGTCTGGAGACATTGTTCCTCGCAACGCTGACGCGCCGACCATCGGACCGAGAACGCGAAGTGTTGCTGGCGAGTGTTAAGGCCGAAGGAGCGGTCTCGGGGACTGTGTTTGCCGACATCATGTGGGCGTTGTTGAATTCGCCGGAGTTTGTTTTGAGTCGTTGATTTGGTCAGCCGCAAGGCGAGCGGGGGACGTGAGTCCCCTGATTGTTTCAGTTTTCCCATTGTTATCAGGGGATTGACATCCCCCGCTCGCCAAACGAAAGCGATTGAAGGAAAGAACCTATGTCACGCTTTGACCTCTTTACACGTCGCGATATCACTCGCATGCTGATGGCGAGTGCTGCGGGAGTTTCGTTGTCGGGCTGGATGCCGAAACTGGCGGCTCAATCCGAAACCGTGAAGAAAAACGGCAGGGCCTGCATTCTTCTGTGGATGGGGGGCGGACCCAGTCAGCTCGATACCTTCGACCCGAAGCCCGACCACAAGAATGGGGGGCCGGTCAAGGCCATCGATACGACCGTTCCCGGAATTCAACTCAGCGAGTACCTGCCAGGGCTGGCGAAGCAGATGAAGGATCTCGTCCTGTTTCGCGGGATGACTTCGAAAGAGGGCGATCATGGTCGCGCGTCCCAGTTGATGCTGACCGGTTATCGTCCTGTTGAAGCCGTAAACTATCCAGGCATCGGTTCTCTGCTGGCGAAGGAACTTGCTCCCGCTGACGGTGAGCTGCCTGGCTTTGTCAGCATTTCCCCCTTTCGATTTGGCGGCGTTGGCGGGCCTGGATTTCTTGGCCCGAAGTACGCTCCTCTAACGGTCAGCGGCAACAGTGCCGATCCCAACGCGCGGGCTGACCTGACGGTCGAAAACATGCTGCCGCCGGCCCATGTGTCGGAAGGTTCGAAAAAGTCACGGATTGAGATGCTTCAATTTCTGCAGCAGGAATTCAGTTCCAAAGTGGCCAGCGAAGCGGCAAAGGTGCATCAGGCAAACTACGATCGAGCGATCCGAATGGTGGAAACCCAGGGTCGAAATGCGTTCAAACTGGAGGAAGAACCAGAAACTCTGCGAGACGCCTACGGTCGCAATCGCTTCGGTCAGGGCTGTCTGCTGGCACGTCGGCTGGTGGAACGCGGTGTGCCGTTTGTAGAGGTTTCGCTGACAAACTCCGGAAATGTGTTCGGCTGGGATACTCATACAGACAATTTCAATCAGGTGAAGTCTCTGTGCGACGTACTCGATCCGGCATGGTGTACTTTGATGAATGATCTTCGTGAACGAGGATTACTGGAAACAACGACGATTGTCTGGATGGGTGAATTCGGTCGCACGCCGGTGATCAACGAATCAGGGGGGCGAGACCATTTTCCTCTCGCATGGTCGACCGTGCTGGCCGGCGGCGGTCTGAAAGGCGGACAAGTGGTGGGAGATACTGGCAAGGCAGGTGCGGAAGTGGTGGATCGGCCTGTGCAGGTGAAGGATTTCTATGCGACCATCTGCAAGGCTGTGGGCGTTGATCCGAACAAAGAAAACATCTCGACCATCGGGAGACCGATCTCGATTGCCGAAGCAGGGGCAGAACCGGTGACGGAGGTGCTGGCAGGGTAAAGAGGAATGGCGTGAACCTAACGGAATTCCAACGGCGAGCGGGGGACGTCAGTCCCCTGATTTGGGTTGATTCGCAACAAATATCAGGGGATTGACATCCCCCGCTCGCCTAACTCCACGCCATTGGTAAAGGGTGTTACGTTGGCGCTGATCAGCGGTACGGCTCACAATAAACTTAATTGTTCCATGAAGAATCTCACCCGACAATTCGGCGCAGTCATTCTGGTCATCGTGGCCGGTCGATCGCTGCACGCGCAGTCGCCGGGGTTGGTGGCGACAGACGCTGCCACAGGTCCGGATGCAACCAGCGTCACGACCAGCGTCGCTGCCGAAAGTGATGAATGGTCGAGTGCTTTCCTGCTCCTGGATGAACGGCCGCTGCATCTGCAGTTTCGAATTACGATCGACGGCGTATCACTCAGTCAGGCTCGCGAAACTGGCGTGCAGGAACTCATTGCGAAGCTGGACATTGATCAGGACGGAAAGCTCAGCCATGCCGAGTTTCAAAAATCGCCGCTTGTGCGAAAAGTGGCTCGTCCGAAGGCAGAGAAGTTCCTGAATTCGCTTGGCCCGCAGCCAGATCCCAAACCGGATGATATTCGAGCACAGTTTGCTCGCGTTGCCGGTGGAACCATGCTGTCCATTCGCGCGGACGGCTCGACGGCAAAGGACGATACCTCGATCTATGAACTGATCGACATCGACAAATCCGGATTGATCGACGTTGAAGAACTCAGTCGCGCGGAGACTCGGCTGCGTCAGCGGGATTCGGATTACGACAACTGCGTGAGCTTTGAAGAGTTTCAGCCGACGGTTGTGAATCAACAATTGATTGTCGCCGCTTTGCCGGAAGAGGAACAGGCAAAGTCAGTGTTGTCAGAAATGATGATTCAGTCGCAGGCGTCGCGTCAACTTCGGCCAGCACTGCTCAAGAAGTACGATCTGAACAAGGACAAAGCTTTGTCGGCTGGAGAACTTCACTGGCCGGTGGAACTGTATGATCGAATGGACGCCAATCGGGACGGCGATCTGAACGCGTATGAAATGCAGGGGGCACCGGAGGTGCCTTTCGACATCCAGTTGACCGTCGAGCTGAATCCAAAAGACGACACCGTCCCTGCGATTTCAGTGGTCAGGACTCAGATGGAAGCTGCCGTCGAGTCCAGCCGCACCGACACAGTCACGCTCAAGAGCCCCAGCTTCACCCTGATGTTTGTTTCTCGAAAGACGGATCCCATCGAAGCAGGCGTGACAAACGCGATGCAGGGTTTCAACGAGCTGGATATGGACGCCAACGGCTACATTGATACAACTGAGGCCATGCAGAAGATTCGTATGCAGCGCGGGCTGTTTGAGATGATTGATATGGATCGCGACGGCAAGGTCTTCGGACCGGAAATGAAGCAGTTTGTTTCCGTCGCCGGGATTCCTGTTGCATCGACCTGTCGACTGAGCGTTTACGACACAGGGTTTGGTTTCTTTCAGATTCTGGATAGCAATCATGACGGACGCATCTCGGCTCGTGAAATGCGAGATGTTGGGAAGTCGTTGAGCGTCATGGATCGTGATGGTACGCCGGGACTGTCGCCGACGGAGCCGACGAGAAACTACCGCATTGAGTTCACTCGTGGCAGCTTCGTGCTGTTTGGTAAGATTGAGCCGCGCAGTATGCTGGCAGCGCAGGTGCCGGTTTATGTGAGTCGAGTGTTGCAGGGCCCGGTCTGGTATCAGCGCATGGATCGAAACAACGACGGCGACCTGTCGTGGGAAGAGTTCCTGGGATCGCGTCGCGACTTCGATCGGCTGGATGTGGATCAGGACGGCCTGATCGACCTGAAAGAAGCGGAGGCGGAAGGTGACTAAACGCAACAGCTACCATGAGCCGCAAGGCGCTGGCCGTGGATGTCAGCCGTTGGAGTGTTGGACTCATCCGCGGCCAGCGCGCTGTCATTTGTCGAACTATGGATTGTGTGCCACTGGCTCCGCCAGTGCTGCGAGCATTGGCAACCGCACTGGCAGAGCCAGTGGCACACATCAGTTAATGATTGACGGACCACTAGCTGCGGCTGAATGTTAAGAAAAAACACGGGTGTTCAAAAAAAGTCACAACCCGCGGCTAGCGCCTTGCGGCTCACAAGTCGTTGAAAATTGATAACTCTGGAGTAACGAATGTCAGACAGTGGAAATGGTGCAGCAGTGGCCTCAGCCCGCACGGATTCGAAAGCGGATCTGGCGATTGTGGAGAAACTGCGCGAGGCCCGGCAACGGGTGCGGGAGCAGATGAAAAAAGTCGTCGTCGGCCAGGAGACGATCATTGATTCGATGCTGATCGGGCTGCTCTGCAAAGGCCACGTGCTGCTGCACGGTGTTCCGGGGCTCGGAAAAACCCTGATGGCTCGTACGCTCGCTACGACGCTCAACATGGACTTCCGCCGGATACAGTTTACGCCTGACCTGATGCCTTCGGATATCACCGGCACAGATGTGCTCGAAGAAGATCCGGCCACTGGTCGTCAGTCCGTGAAGTTCATGCAGGGACCGATTTTTACGAATTTCCTGCTGGCGGATGAGATCAATCGTACGCCGCCTAAGACTCAGGCCGCATTGCTGCAGGCGATGCAGGAAAGCGAAATTACGATTGGTCGCGAAACCTATAAACTCAAACCGCCGTTCTTTGTGGTGGCGACTCAGAATCCGATTGAAATGGAAGGCACATATCCTCTGCCGGAAGCTCAGGTGGACCGCTTTATGTTCAGCTTGAAAGTCAAGTACCCGACCGTGGACGAAGAGATGCAGATCATCAAAGGCACGACCAGTACGCTTTCGACAAAGGCCGATCAGGTGCTGGCAGCCGAAGAGTTACTGCGACTGCAGGATTTGATTCGAGGCGTTCCGGTGGCTGACTCGGTCGTTCGCTATGCGGCCACGCTGACTGCGGCGACTCGACCCGGCCAGGGAGTCGGCGATCCAACGCTGCACAAGTACATCAGCTACGGAGCCAGTCCGCGAGCTTCGCAGTATGTCGTTTTGGGTGCCAAGGCGCGGCGATCATAGAAGGTCGGTATCACGTCGATTTTGCCGATATCCGTGCTGTGGCACACAACGTGTATCGTCATCGACTTGTGCTGAATTTTCACGCTCGAGCCGATGGGCTGGATGCAGATGCGTTGATTGATCGACTGTTGAAAGGTGTGAAGGAGCAGTAAAGTTTTCAGTGTTCAGTTTTCAGTGTTCAGTAAGTCGCAGGTGCGAGACTGTCCATTGGAATGAACTCCTGGAAGTCAAGGACACGAAAATCTCGTAATCTCCGTCCGTCTCATCGTTAGCTGAAAACTGAAAACTGAAAACTGAAAACTGCCCCCCCATGACCAGCCTCGAAACATTCACCTCCCCCACGCTGTTCTCGAAACTCGACAGTTTCGAACTGCGTGCGCATGGGATCGTGGAAGGGTTTATGCACGGATTGCATCGCAGTCCGTTTGTCGGATTCAGCGTCGAATTCAATTCGCACCGTGAATATGCACCCGGTG
>JAYTAK010000147.1:0-4869 GCA_043737515.1 Candidatus Kuenenia sp.
ACAGTTTCGAAGACAAAGACCTGAAACTTGCAAAGCTACGCGTCAATCCGCTCGACGAACCAGCGATGGAGAACTATCGACTCGTCAAGGTGGGGATGACCAAACTGACTCGGGGAGCGGTCGCTGAACTGGGACTTGGCCCAAAGGATGCCGAACGCTGCAAGAACTTTTTCGCACTGGGTCTGGTTTACTGGCTGTACGGTCGCGATCTGGATGCCACCCTGCGATTCATCCGTGGCAAGTTCGCGGAAGGTGCACCGATGGTTGCCAAGTCTAATGAGGCAGCGTTGCGGGCGGGCTGGTCCTACGGAGAAACGATTGAAGCCTTCGGAAACAGCTATCAGGTTGAAGCCGCTGAGTTGCCGCCCGGACATTACCGCAACATCATGGGCAATCAGGCACTGGCTTTGGGGTTGGTCGCGGCGGCGAATCGAAGCAACAAAGAAGTCTTTTATGCTTCGTATCCGATAACGCCGGCGAGCGACATTCTGCATGAGATGGTCAAGTACAAAAACTTCGGCGTCTGCACGTTTCAGGCTGAGGACGAAATTGCTGCCGCGTGTTCGGCCATCGGGGCGGCCTATGGTGGTCTGATGGCTGTGACCACGTCCAGCGGTCCCGGTATCGCGCTCAAGGGCGAGGCGATGGGGTTAGCGATGATGCTGGAACTGCCGATGCTCATTATCAATGTCCAGCGCGGTGGTCCGAGCACCGGTTTGCCGACAAAGACCGAACAGTCCGACCTGCTGCAGGCGATGTTTGGCCGCAACGGCGAAGCGCCTTTGCCGATCATGGCGGCACGCAGTCCGGGGGATTGCTTTGAGATTATCCAGGATGCCTGGAAGATTGCATTGGAACTGATGGTCCCGGTGATCGTGCTGTCTGATGGTTACATTGCCAACGGCTCAGAACCGTGGCTGATCCCGGACGTGAGTCAGATGAAACCATTCGAAATCACACACCCGGAACTGGACCCTGACGGTGCTCCGTTTATGCCGTACGAACGGAATGAAGTGCTGTCCAGACCATGGGCCATTCCCGGTACGCCTGGCCTGATGCATCGTGTGGGTGGCATTGAAAAGGAAAATGGCACGGGCAACATTTCTTACGATCCTGACAACCATCAGTTGATGGTGGATATTCGGGCTCAGAAAGTTGCCAACGCGGCGAAGCTGCTGCCGGAGCAGGTTGTGGTCGGTCCTCAAAGCGGTGAACTGCTCGTGATTTCGTGGGGAGGTACGTATGGATCCTGTCTGACAGCAGTCAAGCAGGCACAGCGCGACGGACGTGCGGTGGCTCATGCACACATCCGCTATCTCAATCCGCTGCCCTCAAATCTCGGCGACATTCTTTCACGATTTGACAAGGTGCTGATTCCGGAACTGAACTCCGGACAACTGCGAATGCTCATCCGTAGCCGGTATCTTGTCGATGCGATTGGCTTGAATAAAGTCAAGGGACTGCCGTTTATGGTATCCGAAGTGTACGCACGAATCTGCGAACTGAGCACCGCTTCGCCGAGTGACGTGGCCGTCCCGGTGTGAGCCGTAAACGCACGCTGTCACATGTTTGATCCTACGCGAGTTTTTCCTTCCTCAAGTCTTCAATTTTTCCCAGGTGAAATCCATGAGCATTGCACTTCCGGTCCTGAAGCCGTCTGATTTTACGAGTGATCAGGATGTCCGCTGGTGTCCCGGCTGCGGCGACTATTCGATTTTGGCACAGATGAAGAAGGTGCTGCCCGAGATCGGTGTCGCCCCGGAAAAGACCGTCTTTGTGTCGGGCATCGGATGTTCCAGTCGCTTCCCATATTACGTCAACACGTACGGCATTCATTCCATTCATGGTCGAGCCCCTGCGATTGCCACGGGTCTTAAGGTTTCTCGACCGGAACTGACGGTCTGGGTCATTACGGGCGATGGCGACGCCCTGAGTATCGGTGGCAATCACTTTGTGCATGTCATCCGACGCAATCTGGATATCAACTACGTCCTGTTCAACAATCGCATTTACGGTTTGACGAAAGGTCAGTACTCGCCGACCAGTTTCGAAGGGCAGGTCACCAAGAGTACGCCGATGGGAGCCGTCGATCATCCGTTGAATCCGATGATGCTGGCACTCGGAGCCGGAGCCACATTTATTGCGCGTTCAGTCGATTCGAATATCAAGCATCTGGCTTACACTCTGAAGCGGGCGGCGGCACATAAAGGCACGTCGTTCGTCGAAGTCTACCAGAATTGCAATGTCTTTAATGACGGAGCGTTTGATTACGCCCAGGACAAATCGACGCGCGAGGATGCGACGATCGAACTGGAACACGGCAAACCATTGATCTTCGGGAAAAACCGTGATCGGGGAATTCGCCTGAATGGACTAACGCCCGAAGTTGTCGATCTCAATACATCGGGCATCAAAGAAGACGACCTGCTGTTTCATGATGAGCGCGGCGATGTGATGCATGCCTTTTTCATGGCTCGTCTGCTGCGGCCCGATTTTCCGGAACCAATCGGAGTGATCCGTGCAGTTGAGGCACCGACCTTCGAGGACGGGGTCCGCGACCAGATCACGGAAGCTACTCAGAAACGGGGCAAAGGAGACCTGCAGAAACTACTCGCCAGCGGTGACACATGGCGCGTCCCTGCCAGATAATAATTCAGTTTCTGTGTCAAGGCGCTCGCAGTGTGAGTTGAACGAAATACTGTTTCGATATCCCCGTCCTCTGCCCCTGCTGCGTGTGGCGAATTTCACACTGTTCATTTTTAGCGGCAAGGAGAGCGAAACAAAGACGCTTGCGACTTTTTCAGACCTGTCCGGGAACATTGATGACGCAAAAAAACAACCGCCAGCACGACAGAATGTGGGAGATCGGAGAATCTGAGGGGAACGAGAAAATATTTCCATATACTTGATAGTTCAGGGCTAGAAAGGAGAAAGGATCATCAGCCGGATGTTGACCTGGCGATCGATTCAGCCTTCGTATTCAGGCCCACCAATCGATGGGATCTTCATCAAAGAAAAGAACAGATGTTTCAGGTCCACTTCAGGAAGACGGAGGAACAGCGTCCGGAGTCGCCAACGCGAAGAAGCGAGTCTACCTGATCAACGACGACCATGCGGTATTGGATGCCATCGAAACAATGTTGAAGCAGGCGGGTTACAATGTTCAGACATATCCGTCGCCTGCCAGATTCGCGGAAGACTCTCAACTCCTGATCCCCGGTGTAGTAGTGATGGATCAGGCCATCAGGCACATTGTCCAGGTAATTCTGGTGACGGCCCTGCCGAGAACAAGTCTTGGAGTCGCGCCTGAGAATGTTGCCGCAGTGACGGTTCTGGAAAAAGGGTTTCGCAGTCGGGACCTGATTGAAGCTGTGGAAGATGGTTTTCGTCAGCTTCAGGGAAATGAAAATCAGAAACATTCACTGCCGTCTGATGAGCCGGAAAAGGGCAGTTGCCTCACGCAGCTCTCAGTCCGGGAACGCGAAGTTATTCATCGGGTTTATTTGGGAGAGACCAACAAGGCGATCGGAATTCAGCTGGGAATCAGTGCCAAGACGATCGAAAAACATCGTAGTTCGGCAATGAAAAAGTTAAAGGTCACATCAGTCGCCAGCCTGGTCCGACTGATTGACCGTGACTGATTCAGCAGCGTCCGTTCCAGTGCGATGCACGTTCATTTTCGGGCGACGGCAAACACTTTCTCAGCGGCCTTGGGCGGCTTCACGAAATGTCAGCAGGCGATCGTCGGCAGGATCCCAGAGTTTCAATCGCAGACAGCGCACGATGTCCAATGGAAACAACGTTGTGACTTCGGGTGACTGTAATTCCTGCAGACCGGCCATCGCTTCAGGCAGTCGGTAGAAGGGAATTTTTGCATTCAAATGATGCACATGGTGGTAACCGATATTTCCGGTAAACCAATGCATGACTGAACTCATCTGCATGAAGCTCGACGAGTTCAGAGCGGCATACACATGATCCCACTCATTGCCGTGTCGGCGTTTCATCCCCGGAAAATTGTGCTGCGCATAGAACAGGTAGGAACCCATGCAGGTGATGATGGACATCGGCAGCAGCATCCCCAGAATCAACGCCTGCCATGAAATGAAACTCAGGGCCACGGCGACGCTGACATGCAGCACGATCGAGACCGCGCCGTCGTAATGTTTCCTGGGATTCACGATAAAGGCAAAGAGCGTCATTTCCCAGAAGAAGATGGTGATGTAACCCAGCAGAATCGTGATCGGATGTCGCGTCACGGCATACATGAAACGTTGACTGCGCGTCGCCGTGGCATAATCTTCTGTGCTCATCACGGGAAATGTCCCGAGCGTCGGTCCCAGTTTCCGCGAATTGTGCTTGTGATGATCGTCGTGGGAATGCTTCCAGACCTGCGGAGGACTGAGCACCAGCAGTCCGTAAAAACGCAGGATGCCCCCAGCGATTCGTGAGTCACCAAGAATCGTCCCGTGCATGTAATCGTGATAGATGATGAACAGCCGCACCAGAACGAGACTGGCCAATAGGCTGCTCGCGACACACACCGGCAACGGCAACTCAAGACAGGCAACCGTGAGCAGGGTTGCGGCCAATGCGAGCGTTGATACGAAGTGCCACCAACTTTTCAAACGTTGTTCACCAGCATACTGGTTGCTGGCAATCAATAACTCTTTACCGCTTCGCATCATCGCCTTTTTTCGGATTCCAATCCGGTTATTTGCTCATCCATCTGCCAGTTCGGTCTTATCAGCGATTGCCTTGAAGAGCAATGGCACAGAAGGTGACACTCTGATTTACCAGCCTGCCACTGAGCGGTGTGTATGGTATGCGAAATCCACGAACCGAAAGTCGGGGCTCCGTCACACTCTT
>JAYTAK010000148.1:0-11222 GCA_043737515.1 Candidatus Kuenenia sp.
CAGATTGAGTCGGGGTCGGAGCCTTGTGGTCTGAGTGTGCGCAGTCTGCTGCTGGCACTCAGAAACCTGCCACGGAAAATCATTCTGGCTGAGGACGAACAGTCTCCCGACCGGGCCGTTCTTTATTCTCAATGCCTGCAGCCAGGTGATGCCGAAGACATCATCTCGGCCATCCGGCAGGCTGTGTTATCTCACCGTGAGAGGCTAACGCGATGAATCCCAGCAACACGCTCATTCGAAATGGCGACGTTTATGACGGCACCGGAAGTCCGGCGCAGCGGGTCGATGTTCGTGTTGTGAATGGAAAGATCCAGGAGATCGGCCCGAACCTCCCGTCTCGCGGCGAGGAGGTCATTGAGGCCGATGGTCTGATCGTGGCTCCGGGGCTGATCGATCTGCATGTGCATGTCTTCAGCGGCATCGGGCTGTATTCGATCGATCCCTTCGAGGCGGGTTTGCGAACCGGTGTCACGACGATGCTCGACACGGGCACCGCAGGATCGCTGACCTACGCCAACATGGCTCGGTTTATCATGCCAGCCGCGCAGGAGGACATCTTTGCGCTGCTCAACATTTCCATGATCGGCTGCATTCAGGGACACCCGAAGTTTCCGCCGTATATGGGCGACCTCAACGATGGGCGGCATGCTCATGTGCCGTCGGCGGTTGAATGCGTGAACCGCTTTCCCGAACGGATCATCGGGATGAAGGTGCGGCTGACATCGGGACTGGCGAACTTCGAAGAGAAAAATGAACTGGCCGGATTTCATGGCGTGTTCGAAGCGTCCGAACTGACCGGTCGCCCGTGCATGATCCACCACATCGCCTCCAGGATTCCCACGGCGACGGTTCTGAAAGCGCTGCGTCGCGGCGACACTTACACGCACCTCTATCATCCGCATCCGGATCACGGGTTCGACGACCACGGCGCGCCGCTCGATGCGATGCTGGAAGCCCGCGAGCGCGGCGTTCTGTTCGACGTAGGCCACGGGGTCGGGGCGTTTGTGTGGAGAGTCGCAGAACCAGCCTGTCAGAAGTTCGGCTTCTGGCCCGACACGATCAGCACTGACCTGCATCACTTCAATCTACATGGTCCGGTGATTGATCTTCCGACGACGATGAGCAAGTTCCTGTACCTGGGCATGCCGCTCGAACAGATCATTCGCGCGACGACGTCTGCTCCGGCCGCAGCGATGCGTCTTCAGGACCGGCTTGGTATGCTGCAGGCGGGACGCCAGGCCGACATCGTGCTGCTGAGACGTGAACGCGGAAGTTTCCCGCTGACGGATGTGGAGAGTCAGATCCGAATCGCCCCCGAACGGCTTGTCCCGATCTCCGTTTGCAAACGAGGTCAATGGACAGCCTGTGGAATCCCCTCATGACACGACCCACCTACGTTCGATTTGCCGTTGCGGCTCTGCTGACACTGATGGCCTGCCTGCTGTACCTTGATCGGTATGCGGTCGGCATTGCGTCGGAATCAATGCGCGTCGATCTGAATATGACTCAGACGCAGATGAGCTGGTTCCTCAGCGCGTTCTTCTGGTCGTATGCCCTTTGCCAAGTTCCAGCCGGCTGGCTGAGCGATCGCTTTGGACCGCGCGTGATGCTGACGGCGTACATCCTGGGATGGTCGCTGTTCACGGGGCTGTTGGGTGTTACGACTCAGGTGGGATTGGTGCTGTTGCTCAGATTTCTGTGTGGTGCGACTCAGGCGGGTGCCTATCCGGTCTGCTCCGGGATGCTGCGTCACTGGTTTCCAGTCGCCTCACGCGGAGCGGCCAGTTCCATCGTCGCGATGGGTGGTCGATCGGGTGCCGTCCTGGCGCCGATTCTGACTGCGGCTTTGATGGCTGCGTTCGCTGGCGGGTGGCGACCTGTGCTTATTGCGTATGGTCTGGTGGGAATCCTGGTCGCGTTCGTATTTGCCTGGGTCTGTCGCAACACGCCGCGAGACCATCCTCTCTGCAACGAGGCGGAGCGCGATTTGATCTCGGGCCACACTCCGGTTGCTGCGGCGATTGTTCACGTTGAAGAGGCCCATTGGCGCTCCGGAGTGGATGAACGATCCGGCGAAACTAATCCTTATGGCGTGATCGAAGCAAGTCGTTTGCGCGCTGCCGATGCGGGTCAAAAGTCGAACACAACAGATGAGTCCGGCGATGCAAGCCAAAGCTTTCCGTTAGTCCCGGTACTGACCAGTCTCAGTCTGTGGGGAAACTCATTGACCCAGTTCCTGACAAACATCGGCTGGCTGTTTGTCGTCACATGGCTGCCGCGATATCTCGAGAACGTCCATCAGGTGCCATTGCAGGAGCGAGCATTCATGACGGCCATTCCCACCGTCGCCGGCATCGCGGGCATGCTTTGCGGTGGCTGGTGGACCGACGTCGCCGGTCGACGTTTTGGACTGAAATGGGGCCGTCGGCTGCCGATCGTGGCCACACGATTCACAGCCGCGTGCGGTTACGGAATGTGTCTGATTCTGGGACTGATGTTCCTTCCGGACCCCACTACGCGCTGGCTGCCATGGATGATTGTCGCGGGACTCAGCATCGCGACGTTCAGTTGCGATCTTGGCGTTCCGGCGATGTGGGCCTACGCGCAGGACGTCGGCGGCAAGTACACGGCTTCGATCATGGGCTGGGCCAACATGCACGGCAACTTCGGCGCGGCACTGGCACCGCTTTTCTACAACGCAATCCTCGGTGAAACTCCAACCCTGTCGCAGTGGAATAATTTGTTCGCTTTCTGCACCGCAGTCTTCGCCCTGTCCGGAGTCTCGTCAATGGTCATCGACGCAACGAAACCGATCACGAGTCAGCGTCATCAAAGGGCGTAGGTGCGATCCACGGTCTGCAACGAGACAGGATTGGCAGGCAGTTGTTCGGGGGCAGTCGCGGATGATTGTTAAAGTAGGTCCTTTCTGCCGGAAAGGACTGTGTTTTGTAGGTCCTTTCTGCCGGAAAGGACTTTCGCCGCAAGGCGAACCGTCATGGTTCGCACGTTCGCTCCACATCGCCGCGCGGCCGTCCTTTAGACCGCCACTCGTCGCTGGTCGCGGCGTGGCCGCGAAGTCCTGCTCGGCAAGCAGGACCTGCCGAAATCGGCGACTGCACCCGGTTGTTCCTTTGGGAATGCGGTCAGTTTTTCGCAGCGTCCGGTCGTGGTATAATGTCCACGGTCAGGTCAAGAGTTCGTGTTCGGAGTCTCAGTCGCGTGGAATTCGCACATGGGGTATCCGATGCCACTGCTGCAACAGGAATCAAGGCGACGATGCGTTATATCGATCCACATATTCACATGGTGTCGCGGACCACTGACGATTATCAGCGGATGGCACAGTCGGGCTGTATCGCCGTCACGGAGCCGGCGTTCTGGGCAGGCTTTGACCGTTCCAGTGCTCAGGGCTTTTCCGACTACTTCCGGCAGTTGACCGAATACGAACCGCGTCGCGCTGCGTTATTCGGCATCCGGCATTTTACCTGGCTGTGCATCAATCCGAAGGAAGCCGACGACCCGGGATTCGCGCGGGAAGTGATTTCGATCATTCCCGAGTTTCTGAAGTGCAACACGGTGCTGGGGATTGGCGAAATCGGACTCAACAAGAACACAAAGAATGAACTCATCATTCTGGAAGAACAGATCGCCCTGGCCGAAAAACACAACCAACTGGTCCTCGTTCACACTCCGCACCTCGAAGACAAACGCAAGGGGACGCGGTTGATCATGGATGCACTCAGCGCCAGTCACATTGACGCCGGACGGATTCTGATTGACCATGTCGAGGAGCATACGGTGGGGGAAGTCCTGGATCGTGGGTTCTGGGCCGGCATGACGCTGTATCCGGATACCAAGATGACGCCGCAGCGGGCGACGGACGTCATTGAGATATACGGATCAGAACGCATCTGGATGAATTCCGCCGGCGACTGGGGCTGCAGTGATCCGCTGGCGGTTCCGAAAGCCCGAGTGGAAATGTCGCGTCGCGGCCATACGATGTCACTGATTGATAAAGTGACGCTCGAGAATCCCATGACGTTTTTGAGTCAGTCGCCGAATTTCAGAATTGATGTGTGAAGGGTTGTACAAAAATGCCACTATTCGAATTCCAGTGTGAAGCATGTTCCTGTACCTCTGAATTGCTGGTGGGGCGCGCTGAGAAACCCGCCTGCCCGAAATGCGGTTCAAAGAAAATGGAGAAACTGATGAGCGCCGCCGCAGGGCGAGTCTCTTCCGGAAGTGCGCTGCCGATGGCTTCTTCCTGTCCGCCTCCGGAAGCTGGTCCATGCAGTCCTCACTGCTGCCGTCTGCCGATGGGCTAGATTGCCAGCGTACGCGGCCTGCGTGTGAACAATAAAAAGGGACGACATCACCATGACAGCATCTATGGCCTCAGAACCTGAAACAATTGCCGCGCCTCAGACATTTGAGCAGCTCGCCGCGGCTCGGCGTGAGTGGATTGAGCAGGTCCTGAGAGTGTGGTGTCAACAGGCGTCACTGAAGGATCTGCGAAAGGCCGAACTGGAATGGTTCGACATCGCAGGCCGCGCCGACGCAAACGCCACGCTTTGGACATGGGCCTGGGAGCGATTCCCGGCCATCGTGCATCCTGATCTGCCCGGCGTGCATGAGACACATCGGATGGAGGTGTTGCTGCACGATGGTTCGAGGTTCAGCGGTTACCCCGACGCCCGCCAAAGTCTGCGTGGAATGCTGGTGCTTGTCGGGACAGATGCAGACGGTGCGATGATTACGCACGGTGCCGTCTCAATTGACCAGATTGCCGACGTGCGGTTGTCGTAGCTGGACTCTTCAGAGTCGGCAGTTCGACGTGGGGTAAGCTTCCAGCTTGCCATCGCTGAATGAAAACCAATGTTTTTCGGCAAATATGACAAGCTGGAAGCTTATCCCACATTAAATCTACCGACTACTTCGCAGGTGTCGCCAGCTCGGGATCTTTCTTTGCATCTTCCTGATAGTACAGGCTCGACGGGATCAGAATCTCTGCCGGAGGTTTTTCACCGCTGAAGTATTTGACGATCATGTCAATCGTGGTTTGCCCCATCTTGTCCGGAAACTGAATCGGATCGCAAACGATCAGTCCTGCCAGAATCGCCTGCTTGCCTTCAAGGGCTCCATCGAAGCCAATGATACGAACCTGTTCAGCCTTGCCGGCGGCTTCCAGGGCCACGCGGGCACCCAGAGCTGACGGATCATTGATCGCAAAAATTGCCGCCAGATCCGGATGCGCTTCGATGGCATCTTTGGCGGCTGCAAAGCCTGCTTCGCGAGCCCCCCGGCCGTTGAGCGTTGTGGCGATCTCAATCTTTGCCGCGCCGTCTTTCGCGTTATGGGCATCGATCACTTCCGTAAATCCCTTGACTCGCAACTGGCAGGATTCGACGTCCGGATAGTGCAGCACGGCCACCTTGCCGCCGGATTCACCGATGAGCCTGACCATCGCTTCACCTGCGAGTCGTCCGCCCTGATAGTTGTCTGTCGCGATATGACATTCGACGCGTCCTTCGGTGCCGTCGTATTTGATGTCGTTGGTGAAGACCGGAATTCCGGCGTCGTTGGCTTTGCGAATAGCTGTGCCGATGGCCCTCGAATCGCAGGGGTTGAGCACAATCGCATCCACACCTTTGACGATGAAGTCTTCGATCTGTGCAGTCTGCCGATTGACGTCCTGATCACCGGAGACCACCACGACTTCGTAGCCGTGTTTCTTTGCTTCTTCCGTCATCGAATCGGCGATGATCTTAAAGAAGGGATTGGTGAGTGTGAGGGTCGAAAAACCAATCGTGCCTTTTTTGGGCGTGGTTTCGGCAGACTTTTCCGCGCCGATGCCAGAGGTCGTGCCGGTGCCGGGACTTTCTGAGCAACCGATCAAGGATGCCAGCAACAGGAAAACCACAGTGAATTGAAGTCGAACGGGCATTGGAAAATCTCCGAAGGTGTGATTGTTTGGCCAGGAGTCTGTCTGATTACGGCTGGCACCTTGTGGCTCACGGTTTTGGTGTATCGGGACAACCAGTAAATCCACCTATTGCAGCAACTTACTGTGCAAAAGTAAAACAATACGGCGCAGGTCACGGCAGCGATTCAACGACACCGGAACGCGCGGATTTCAGCAGAGCATCGCAGACTTGCTGCGTTTGCAGCGACAAAGTCAACCAGTCGTGGTTGATATTACCAGAGCGGATCAACCCGCAGAACGCATCGACAAGACATCGTTCGATGGGCGGGTGAGTCACAATCTTCTGCTCCGAAGTACCCTCGGCGTTGTGAATCCAGAAACGTGGCTTGTCGGCATTCCAGGGCTTGGTGAAATCGTCGCAGACGAGGGCCGCGTTCGTACCGGCGACTTCCATCCAGCGGCGGCGGACTGCGTCGAATCCGGATTCGAACGTTGCCATTTGATCTTGCGGAAACCACAGGATTCCATTCATCCGCAGATCAATATCGTCGCGCCATCGAGCTGTCGCAAACACACGTTCCGGCATTTGCTGCAGCATCCAGAGGCTCAGGCCGACGCAGTACCAGCCGATATCCAGCAGCGAACCGCCGCCCAGACAGGCTGAGAATCGCAGGTTGTCTTCCGCCAGCGCGTTCCCCGGAAACGTAAACGCGGATGTCACCTGTCGCACTTCGCCGAGCTGACCGCTGTGGACAATCGCACGCATCGCTTCCGCCCGCGCTGTGTGATACCACATCACTGCGTCCAGCAGCACGATCCGATGCCGGATCGCGGCGTCAAGCATCTGTTGAGCCTGTGACGCATTGATCGCCAGCGGCTTTTCGCACAGCACATGCTTTCCTGCGGCTGCTGCCAGGAATGTCCATTCGCAGTGCATCGACGGTGGCAGCGGTATATAGACGGCATCCACGTTGTCGTCGGTCAGCAATTCCTCGTACGATCCATACGCGGTTCGTATTCCGAATTCACCGGCGAACAGCCGCGCCTTATCAAGCGAACGACTGGCGACTGCGACCACCTCCGCATGTTCAGACGCTGTGATCTGCGGAACGACAGTCCTTGCGATCCGTGCGGTGCCCATGATTCCGATGCGAACTGGTGGCGTCATACCGATGTTATTTCGTCACGCGCACAATATGGCGTTCAAACTCAACCAGATTCTTTTCGATCAATTCCTTATTGTCTGGCTGTGTCTTGGCAATTTTCATCACACACCTCGTCGCCGCCAGACACGCGGCTCCATGCGGAGTTGCCCCGGCTTGTGCGTGGACAGAATTAAACAACGCCGACAATTCCTTCGTTGTCGAGTTGGAAAAGTCATTCCATTCGGATTCCGACGGGCTGTCGCCCAACGCCTTGTACAGACTGACTCTTGCCTGCAACACCTTGACGGCTCCGGCCCTGTCGAAATCACCGTTCCCGCTTACGCTGCTCGAGCCACCCGGAATGCCATTCTGCCACACGTACCAGCCGCCGGCTGCGACCAGCATTACGGCCACCAGAATCCCGATTGTCGCCGGATTCGCTTCGAATGAACTCCCGTAGCTTTTCTTCGAAGATCGACTCGCCATGGCGGCCGCCGTAAGTCGAGCACCGGCGGCACGCGATGAATCCTGCGATGCTGGTGATGAATATGCTGGTGCGGCTGGAATCGGAGGACGCATGGGCGGTGCCGGAGTATTCATGGATGACTCAGTCGCTGACGCTGCTGTCATTGACTGCGAGGTTGTGGCTGTCTTTGCGGGCGGACTTGCATCGTTGAACACATCGTCAAAGATTTCATCCAGCAGTTCTTCTTCGCCCTTCGCATTCCTGGAAGTCTTGCGGGGCGGCTTGGCTGCTTTGGATTTCTGCGGGATGGCTGCTGGCGGCTGCTGAATTTGCGGCGGCAGCGGCGGCACTTCAGCGACGGGTTCAACCGGCGCTTCTGTCGGATGTGCCATGGCTGCAACCGCAGCGTCGCCAAGGCGTTTCTGAGTCGTTGCAGAGACAACCGCAGGATCCACATGAATCGCACTTCGCACTGCCACAGCCCGCATCACGCGTGGCAGGCAATCGACCGTCTTCCAGATGCCACGTTCACCGCACCGAACTCGATCATTCGCATCCAGTGCCCCGGATTCTCCCAGCTCGATTAATTCGTCAAACGACATCGGGCCCATGACCTGCCCGAGCGATTCGCAAAACCATTCATCCGCAGGCTGGTCATTGGCAGGCGGCTGCGGAGTCTGCCCGCGCGGTGACGCAACGGGTGGGACAGTAATTGCCGCGACCGGGCCGGGACTTTGCACAACGGATCCGGATACCGGCGTTTTTGCAACCGGGGGCGATTCTTGAATGGCTTCCCTGGCCGATTCCTGCGTGTAGGCTCTGCGACGAGTTGTCGGTCCGGATTCTTCGAATTCAAACGCCAGTTCCGAAAGTTCCCCGATTTCCTCCATCGCCGGCTCAAGGCGATCGACCGCGCCTGCAAAGAGAGACTGCTTTACTGCCGCAAGCGAAGTCCAGACGTCGTCAGCTTCGCTGCGCACCAGATCCCCATCGCTCAAAGTGCCGTCATCGAACAATTCGCGAAGCTGTTCAACGGTGACCGGACCGAACTCTTCCATCAACATCTGGTAATACCATCGCGACGACATTGGGGCTCCCCACTACTCTGTCCTGAAGATTTGATCTGCGTCCATGATAACGGCCTTTCCCGACTGCACAAATTGAAACCAGAAAGTTGTACCCACGGTTCGCTGGGAGCGGGCCGAGACTTTCGCCATAATGGCACAGCGTTTTCGCAGTCCGTTTGGCCCCGACCGCATTCCTTCCTTCTCAGGAGTTTCCCGCCATGACCCGTCCGACCGATGCATTTGTTCCCGTGATTTCCGACCGATCTGCCAGAAACCAGACCGGTGCCAATGTCGCTCGCCGATCTTTCCTGGCGACTGCCGCCGCCACGCTCACCGCCGCAAAACTGTTGCGTGCTGACGACTTTGACGACGATGCCGCGCCGATCCGCTATCCTGATCCGCGTCTGGTCTCGCTCGATGATCGCTTTGGCAAACTCAAACTCGGCAACACTCCGATCCAGCGAGTTTATCACAGCAAAGACACGCTGTGGACGGAAGGACCGGCATGGAACGGCGTCGGTCGGTATCTCATCTGGAGCGACATTCCCAACAACATTCAACAGCGCTGGCTGGAAGACGACGGGCATGTGAGCACCATCCGACACCCCGCGAACAACAGCAACGGCAATACGTTTGACCTCCAGGGACGCCAGATTTCCTTCGAACATCTGACGCGCAGCGTGGCACGCTATGACTACGACGGCACGCGGACCGTGCTTGCCGATTCGTTCGAAGGCAAACCGCTGAATGCTCCGAACGACGGCGTGGTGCATCCGAACGGAGACATCTGGTTCACTGATCCCGGCTACGGTGCGCTGATGGATTACGAAGGCGAACTGTCTAAAAACGATTCGCCGCAGCCAAATCAGAAAGAAGCAATTTACCGGATTGAAGCCAGCACGGGAAAACTATTCAAAGTCGCCGATGATCTGTACAAGCCAAACGGACTTTGCTTTTCGCCCGACTACAAGAAGCTCTACGCCGCCGACACTGGCTGGTCGCACTACAAAGAAGCGTCGAAGTACATTCAGGTCTGGGATGTGGTCGAGGCAAAGAAGCTGGCGAACGGGCGTGAGTTTGCCTCCATGAATCTGGAATTGCCCGATAAGACAACCCAGTCCGGCTTCGCGGACGGCATTCGCTGCGACGTGCATGGCAATATCTGGGCCAGTGCCGGCTGGGTCGGTGCAGGCTACGACGGCGTCCACATTTTCGCTGCTGAAGACGGGGCTCGCATCGGTCAGATTCTTCTGCCGGAAATCTGCAGCAACGTGTGCTTCGGCGGAACCAAGCGCAATCGCCTGTTCATGACGGCCAGCACATCCGTCTATGCCGTCTACGTGAACTGCAAGGGCGCGCATCACTGCTGAAGCAATCATCCTGCGCGTCACGATCGTCATGCCGGGTCAGCTTTGGCTGGTCGTCCAGGTTTGCCTGGCCTGGCTGACGCGAGGATCTGAACATTGGGATCGCAGAATCCTCGCGGCGGAACAACTTTAGACTCCGGAATCTGAAGCGGCATGATAGGTTTCAGGCAATCGCGGTTTGAGCTGTGGTGTCACAGATGTCTGCCGTTCATCAAACTCCGGATATAAAAGGAACCTTCCTATGAGCAGACGATTCTGCAGTCTTATGCTGTGCGGACTGGCCGGTCTGACGGCTGGTCTTTCCTCAAATGCCCAAGGTTGCGACTGCCAGACCGTGCGCACCGTCAGTTTGGCCATGCCGATTCAAGGTGGCTTCGCCGTGGCGCCACAAATGATGCAGCCCATGCTGCATGATGAGGGCGTCGGCGAAGCGTACACGGATGACGGCATGATGGGGCCACCGGTCGCAGACAGCTCAATTGGCGGTGGCGAACTCGGCATCATGCCGAGCGGCACTCTGGGTCAGACTTACACCCGAGTTTCACACCCGGTCCCGCTCGACAAGCATCCGCGCACCGGAATGCTGGCTGTCAAAGACAATGGCACAGTCCCGTATCTGTCTGTCGGCGTTATGGGGGGCATCAAGATGAAGAACGGAATCTGGCTGTTCGAATCAACACGCCCGCTCGATCCCGGAGCCTGCCAGATCGTCCGCGTCGAAGCCCGCCAGACACCACAGGATATTGAACCCTACGCCACCCGCTTTGTGCGCCTGATCCCGGGCCGCATCGTGTATCTGGACTTCTGATCCTCGATCCAGCGTCGCTGGTGGATGCTGCAACGAAGTGCCGAGATTGCAAGATCCTGTCGATTCGGTTACCCGATTCGACACGCCGAATCCCGCGATCCCGATCGTCCCCCCATGCGATCGGGATCGTTTTGTTTCCAGACGAGCGTTTTGCTTTGGACTTAGGATCGGCGCAATAATAACTGTCGGATTTACGGTTCAACGACAAATTATACTCCGCGCGGTCAGATTTGAGGTTCTGTGAGCGGCAAGGCGCTAGCCGCCGGTGCTGACCGAATGCACAACCCGCGGCTAGCGCCTTGCGGCTCACTCAACTACACGTCCCTCAGTCCTGGCCGCGCGGAGTATAAGTGCGCCGTGCTGAATTGTGTCCAACCAAATTGCAGGTACGTAAGCCTGAAAGGCTTCTGGAATATAGCCTGGGGCAAGTGCAGTCGCTCCCGCGA
>JAYTAK010000149.1:0-2083 GCA_043737515.1 Candidatus Kuenenia sp.
CGCCGATCCATGGACGCACAAGTATCGTCCTGGCGTTTACGAAGACACATGGCACCGTGATGGCCAGCCACTTCACGAAGAAGGCAACGCGACAGAACTTGTCGCCGCTGAAGCACTGCGACGGATTCAAGAGAAGCAGAGTCCATGGTTTCTCTATGTCCCATTCCATGCCGTGCATACGCCGGTCGATGCGCCGGAGGAATTCAAGCGACTGTACGACGGCGTAAGATTTCACGACGATCCGGAGAAACACGATTCACGTCTGCGCATGGCGGCGATGGTTTCACAGGTCGATGCGAAGGTAGGCCAGTTTGTCGAAGCTCTGCAACGCACGGGTCAGCTCGAAAACACATTGATCGTCTTCACCAGCGATAACGGCGGGATTGAGTCCCTGGAAAACGCCTATGTCGGCGACGTGGGTGATTCACCTCTGAACAGCGAGAACGATCCGCTCCGAGGCCAGAAGAACACCTTGTACGAGGGCGGCACACGCGTCTGTGCGTTTGCAAACTGGCCGGGGAAATTGAAACCGCAGAAACTGACGACTCCCATGCACGTCGCCGACTGGATGCCCACAATCGCGGATCTTGTTGGATACAAATCACAGGTTGACCTCCAATGGGATGGCGTCAATCAGTGGCCAATCCTGACAGGAGCTGCGACGGATTCAGAACCTCGCACCATTTACATCGCCATGAAAGGCGGGCATTCCCTTCGTCACGGCGACTGGAAACTGATCGTTCCCGGAAAAGGCAAGGCTCAACTCTTCAACATCGGCAGTGATCCGTATGAGAAGTCTGACATGGCAGACAGTATGCCGGACATCGTCACCGATCTTCGCAGTCGCCTTGCCGCAAATCAGGCGAAAGACCAGCCCAAAGTTCCGCAGGATCTTGCCGGGCTGCCGGGTTGAAACAGGGTTCTGTGGATAGAGAGGATTCTTCGGGACTACCACCTGGGCGAGCCTGCGCTAGTCATCCATTGAGCGGTTCCCGCGACAATAGCCAGTCCGACGGGACGCCCTGTTTGCCGACGGCGACGCTGACGATTGAGCCTACGATCGCGCAGTTTGTATCAATGTCCCCGAATGCTGACGCCGTCGCCCAGAGAGCATCCGGATAGTTTTCAAGATGTTTCTGGGCGGACCATAGGCAGAACGGAACCGTATCTTGCGACAGAATCTGTTCGCCGCATCCCAGCGTTGCAGCGGCATCCTGCGACGATGTTGACTCCGGGATCTTCGATGCCTGCTGCAAAACGTCTTTCGTCATCGAATCCGGAACAATGCTCAGAACATCTTCTAACAATCGATGCCGGTTGGTCTGAACCGTATCATTCAGGCCCCAGGTAGCAGCCAACGATGCGGCCACGGCAACTGCGATCGCACCCGCTTTGCCTTCAATGTGCCAATGCGTCACTTCTGCACTCAGACTTGCCTGTTCAGCAGCTTTTTCGGGGGAATCATAGAACCATGCTCCCAATGGGCCAACGCGCATGGCTGCACCATTTCCCATTGAACCCGTTCCCTTGAAGGCCGCAGCAGATACCTCACGCCAATCCCGCCCCTTGCAGATTGCCCGCAGGATTTCATGGGCACCGTTGCCATAGCCGCGGTGTGGATCGAGTGCATATTCCTGTGCGAAGCGTTGTGCCAGAGTGTCTTGATCAATTTTGCCGTTCAATTCCAGATGTCGAGTGACACAGATGCCCATGACCGTGTCATCGGTAAAGTACCATGATGGCGTTGGTGTTTGTCGCAGCCGAACGAGTTCCGGGTGCCATCCCAGCATCATTCCCAATGCGTCTCCGATCGAGAGCCCGTTGAGACTAAGCCTCGCCAGTTGTGTCCGCAATATATCTACCGCCATAAGGACCTCATGAAACCGCAAATGGTCGGCACCGCCGACTGGCGGAGCAGACTACCGGACCCCGCACAGCCTGACGCAAACGGTGTTGCGCCGCCTGTTCGTCTCCATTCACCAACCAAGATTCTCAAACAGATACAACCCGGATTTTCCGGGGCACACGAGGTCGATGTCGCCGTCGGCGTCCATGTCCACTGCGGCCATCTGCAGACCTGTGC
>JAYTAK010000150.1:0-2082 GCA_043737515.1 Candidatus Kuenenia sp.
ATCGCAAATCGACGGGGTCGGGTCATGTTTATCAGGGTCGATTTAAGTCCTTTCCCGTTCAGGACGATGACCACTTTCTGACTGTCTGCCGGTACGTGGAACGCAATGCTCTGCGAGCAAAACTGGTGAAGCGGGCGGAAGACTGGCGTTGGAGCAGTCTGCATCGCTGGCACTCGGGAACGGCGGCAGAGAAAGAACTCCTGTCGGCATGGCCCATGCGGCGGTATGCCGGCTGGCTGGAGCATGTGAATTCAGCTCAGACAGACGCTGAACTCGCGGCCATCCGTCGCAGCGTCAATCGAGGCTAGCCGTTTGGAGATGAAACATGGGCAGCGGTCCTGAGCGGTAGCGATTTCAGCTTCCGAAATTCCAACAGGCCGCTCGCATTTATGACTGACCAGATGAAATCCGTCGCTGATTCTACCGGTACGATCCTGTGCATCCAAAGGTCTTAATCTCAATCGCGCGGAGTAGAGTGGTCGATGACAATCAGGACTGTTATGATCGCAAGATGAAACCAAGGTACTCTTAACGAGAGATCTCCGACATGCTGCTGGTCAAAGTCGTTTCGCCGTTTCTCTTCGTCGCCGGTTTACTGGGTTCGACAGCAGTCGCAATTGCAGATGATGCGGTGGCGACGGGTGTTGTGTTTCTCGATACGAACGGCAACCATTCGCGGGATGCGGACGAGGCGGGACTTGCGGGTGTCGGTGTTTCCAACAGTCGCGATGTTGTACAAACCGATGCCAACGGTCGATATACGCTGTCGGTCGATGACGATTCGATTGTGTTTGTGATCAAACCCAGTGGCTTCCGGACTGTCACCGACAACGATCACCTGGCTAGGTTCTATTACATTCACAAACCAGCAGGCTCACCCAAAGATCTCGGATTTCCCGGCGTTGACCCGACGGGACCGTTGCCGGCGGAAATCGACTTTGAATTGTATCCGGTCGAAGAACCGGCGGCGTTTGACGTGATCTTTTTCGGCGACCCGCAGCCGCGCGACCAGAAGGAAATCGACTACATCGCGCATGACGTGGTGGAGGATCTGGCGGGGGTCGATGCTGCGTTTGGTGTCACGCTCGGCGATATTCTGTTCGACGATCTGAGCCTGTTCGACAGCTTCAATCGCACCATAGGGAAGATCGGGATTCCGTGGTACAACGTCATCGGCAATCACGACATCAATTTCGCGGCTGAAACCGATGAGCTGAGCGACGAGACATACGAGCGGGTTTACGGTCCGGCGTATTATTCATTTGACTACGGTTCTGTGCATTTCGTTGTGGTGGATGACATTCACTGGCTCAGAGAGGGCGACAAAAAGCTGTACCGATCCGGCCTGAGCGAAAAACAACTCACGTTTATTGAAAACGATCTTAAACATGTGCCACAGGATCACCTGGTGGTGGCGATGATGCATATTCCACTTGTGAAATCGACGCCCTGGATTGAACCGCGCCGTGAAAAACTGCTGAGACTGCTGGAGTCGCGAGAACACTGCATTTCTCTCGCCGGGCACACGCATCATCACGAGCATGTGATGCTGACTGACACCGATGGCTGGAAAGGCCCGAAGCCGCATCATCACATGATCAATGTCACCGTCTGCGGCGCGTGGTGGTCAGGAAAGCCTGACGAACACGGGATTCCGCATACGATGTGTGCCGACGGAACACCCAACGGTTACACCGTCATGCACTTTGACGGCACCCGCTATCTTCTGGATTATCGTGCCGCGCGGCGTGGTGCGGATGAACAGCTTCGAATCACGGCTCCGGAAGTCGTGCAGGTGGCGGATGCGACGGCTCAGGAATTTCGAGCGAACGTGTTCAATGCTTTCCCGGACGCCGTCGTGGAGTGGCGTTTGAACGACAGTGGCTGGCAACCGATGCAGAAGACGGACAAGGAGACTGATCCGATCTTTCAGGAATTGTTTGATGAAGAACAGCCAATGCTGCCTGACAATCTGCCGTGGCGGAAACTGGCCAAGCCGATGGTGTGTCCACATTTGTGGAAAGCGACGCTGCCAGCGGGGCAACAAAAAGGCACGCACCTGATTCAGGTGCGTGCCACGAA
>JAYTAK010000151.1:0-2081 GCA_043737515.1 Candidatus Kuenenia sp.
AGCCCGATCACCGTGCCACGATTTGCTGCATCGCGAACTGAAGGTGCCGAGCGTCGTTCCACACTGTTCACAAACTGATTCCATGCCGACGCAGGCGTCGTCGTCGGCATGGGTTCGGGCGGCTTTGTTTGTCGCATGCAAAAATCACGCAGGTCTTCGACGGTCAGTGCAGCCACTTCCGTGACACCGCATGTTTCCATCACGTGCTGCGTATTCGTGCGATCAAACTTCGGGTCATCCTTGAAGTACGGCTTAAACGCTGCCACAAACGGCGCAGCGTGTTCATCGAGCAATGCCATCGCTTCCGGGCGCCGCGGCGGAGTCTTCAGGCCGCTGCCCTGCACTGCTGCGCGAAAGCTGTCGTCGAGCAACGACGCTGGCGTGCCGTTCGAGCTGGTCAGATGATATGTCGAACCATGCAGTGCGGGCCGACGATAGATCTGGGCAATCATCGTGGCGACCCAATCCACCGTGACAATGTTCTTGCGTTCGTGACCCCCGAAGCCAAGTCGATGCGTCCATTCACCGCGATCCGGCAACCCAAATCGCTGGCTCAGAGCCTGAAACATGGCAAACGCACTGTTGATTGTCTGATCGGAACGCATGCTGGTTGTCGGATGCAGATCGATCACAATCGACGGACGATAAACTGTGAGTGACTGAAGGGCCGAGGCTTGTCGCAGCATCTGTTCGGCCAGAGTCTTGCTGCGTTCGTAGTCGTTGCCGAACTGCTGCCCGACGTTTGTTTCCTGTTCCAGAATCATCCCGTCTCGCAGCCCGGCAATGTATGCTGTTGAGACATAATGCAGCTCGGTGATCTGTGCCTCTGTCATCACCTCCAGCAAATGCCGAGTTCCCTCAACGTTCGTGCGATACGGCTCATTGTCCGGATGCTCGCTGGCTGGACGAAAGAGCAGGTTCGCGGCAGAATGAATTACGCTTCCGCAATTTGAAGCAATCCATCGTCGATCGGCATCCGACAACCCCAAGCCTGGCTGGCAAAGGTCACCGGCCAGAATGATGGGCCGCACAAAGTGCCTTGCAAATCTCTCTTCCAGTCGCCGCAGCAGGAATTCAGCTCGCAGTGCCGCTGTCTGTCGCCGATTCCCTCGCACCAGCACCGCAACCGGAATCTCGCTTGTCATCAACTGTGCAAGCACCAATCCGCCAACGAGTCCAGTCGATCCGGTGAGCAGTACAAAGGGTCCATGTTGTGTTGCAATGGCTGCCATGAAATTCTTTTTCTGTGTTTTCCCGCAGCGGCATTCAGCCTTCCGCGAGGTTCACACAGGAGTCGTAGGTTAGCGATTTTGAGGCTTTCGAGTGCCAACTGAGCATTTTGGAACCATCTCCCAGGTATCGCACGAAAAAAAGTTCTCTTCATCGCAGTAAACCACGGAAAGTCCACCACAAGCGGACCAAGCGACACCAACCCTTGCAACTGGCGGTCCAATTGAATGGATTACCCAAAACCGTTGCGTTTCGGCAATTCCTCGCCGCAACTTGACACTGAACGAAGATTCAGTCAACTCAGAGTCGCTGAATTCCCACGTTCAATCGTTGTCTGAACCCAGGTCATTGTTCAAGAACGCGAGCCCAGCGTCGAGGCAGCGCAGCAAACGCTCGATCGTAGGTTTCCTGGAGCGGCACGGAAACATATCCCTCCGCGTGGACGTAGACTCGATGCCAATCGTGAACTCGCATAACTCTGTCCTCGAAAACCGCCGGCAAACCTCGCACCTCGTATCGATCTGCAGAAAGTATAACCGTGAACACACGCTGCGTCAGTGTTGTTGAATCACGAATTCGCACCTGACAGCATTCAAGTCGAGCGGCTCCTCAAACTGCAAGCCTTGCCGTTCCCCGGCAGAGACAACGCTTCCGCCGGGCGTGCCCTCAATGCCGTGGACTTAAGGCGAGCGGGGGATGTTAATCCCCTGATATTCGTCGCGAACCCAAGCAAATCAGGGGACTTACGTCCCACGCTCGCCGTTGAAATTCCTTAAGTCCACGCCATCGCTCAGGCATCCGCTGCAGGCACTGACCTATTGCTTCTCTGGTTCAACGGCTGTTGGTTCAGG
>JAYTAK010000152.1:0-4856 GCA_043737515.1 Candidatus Kuenenia sp.
ACCCCGTCGGACCAGGTCTCAGCCGGATCAATATAAACCATGGACGAAACCGCCCGTGGATTGTTTGGGTCCAGGAAGAAACGTACTCCGCGAGGAGCATTGGCATAGATCGCCCGGTCGCGGGCACCGCCGAGAAATGATTGAATTTGCGAGGCAGATCCCGACACGCGGTCTCCATCTCGCGAGAAATTGACTGCCATAACAGTCATGGTCAGCAGGATCACGAGAATACTGATCACGATCAGCAATTCGATTAAGGTATAACCACCACGACGCTGTGTGAAGCGGTTAACTTGTGACGCAGATAATGAACACGATCGGCGGCAGGAAATCATTATCGTCTTCCTCCTGCCCGGCGGTTCCGGTTTGAAATATTGTCTATCAATTGGTCCACCACTGCGGTCGTCGGTTGCGGAGCGGCCACAGTAGTTCCTGCGAGTTGTGCAAGATTGCCAAAGACCCCATTTGGAAAATCAGTGTCGTTTGGCTCCCGCAGACCAAGTGATCCGTCCTTGCCTGCTGAGACCAGTAGCGGCGTGTGATATGTTTCCGGCGTGTGATATTTTGCCTCTTGGTATTCATTAGCGAACAGTGGCCTGCCATCATTCCCGTCCAAACGTTCCAGTTCCGAATAAAGTCTACCAACAGGATCGTCCGGATCAGTCAACAGTATATCCCGAGGAAATGCACCATTCGGAAGTGGCAGTGGTGGAGGTGAAAGCCCCTTGAACAACAGATTTGCCAGTTCTCTCTCCTCGCCGACAATTTGCCGCGTATCAGTATTGTCGGCCGGGTTACTGAGTACAGGCAGAAACGGCGACGGTGCCGTGATATCAATCAGTCGCGTCGGCCACCTGTAGAATCGCAATGGATTTCCCCATGCATCTATAAACTCCGGGAGTCCGTCATCGTCGGTGTCCGCCACTTCGCGATCCGTGAAACGATCACCATCAACCGAACCAACGCCGAAAGAGCCTGACGCGAGCAGTGCGAAATGCAGTAAGGCAGAACTCTCCGTTTCTGCACGATGATTTGACCAGTTGGCAACTACGCGATTCGTAACGTCCGTATCGCTCGGCGACGGATTTCCTTCGTTGATCAGCTGTTGCCTCGCGTTCGGTGCAGCGACTGCACGAAAAATGCTGTCAGGGATGCCTGCCACAATGGAGTCCGGATCACCGAACAATCGGCGTTCGTCAATTCGTTGTGGAAACTCAAATCGGAAGAGCGCTTTCCTTGCGAGGATCTCCGTTACCTCATCTCGAACACCAAAAATATTCTGGTTGGCCAGTACAACGCTGATACCATTGATAGCCGCAAGCTCACGATTGCCATTGAATGCTCTATCAAAAGCTTCAATCCGCTGTTGAAGTATCGCATCGACTTTTCGCACAGTGGTGGTTGTCGCCTCTTCTTCTGCCTGGCTCAGGATCCCAGACATCACTGAGACCGACAGTGCCATCAAAACCGCGATGATGGTAATCACGATCAGCAGTTCAAGCAGGGTGAACGCAGCACGGTTCTCTGCATATCTTTGAGGTAAATTCATGGGCTCACCTGATGATCTCATGCGACGCAAAACTATGGTTTAAGCTGGCCGCCGGAAAAGTTCGTTATGTTATCCGCCTCGACCGCACGCAGTTCATTTAAGTCAAGCGTGGTGTTGTTATTGAGATCTTTATCAGCTAGTGTCTCGCCATCTGTGTAAACACCCCCAAATCCATAAGTCTGGTCAACTCCGGGTGAAATAATCTGATAGCCATCAGGGCGATGTGGCAGTGGTGGCGTGACTGTCTTGAGATAGATCTCACCAAAGTCCTTAACGTTCAAAATTCCGCCGTGTACGTCGAAGTCATCCTGTTCACTCAGGCCTGTTCCACCAGCATTTATCATCGTGTACGAACGGCCCTGACTGCTTAAGTAGAAATATGGCGTTTCCTGTTCGGGGAGTGGATCGCGAAACTCGATCAATTGGTCATTGTCCACATCTGCGAAACGCGCGGCGTCAAACTCAAAGAATGGACCTTCTCGGTTTGTTCCAGCGGGTGACCATGGAAAACGTGGGTTCTTTGAAAACCCGAGAACGGCCCTGTCCTGAGCGGTTGGAGTGGCTGGTGGGATTGCTGTGGACTGCTGGATTCCACCCAGAAAGAATACCAAGCACTCAGCGCCACTGAGGTGAAAGTCGCTAGTGTTGTTCAAGCCGCCATTCCACATCGTTAACGTTGGATCCGTGCTAAAGTCAAACTGCGGCCAGATTGACCGGATCCGAGAGCGGTCAGCAGCCAGCCAAGCGCCATTTGGCCCCGGAATGTAAAGGCTACTCGGAGGCTCGATATTGTAAACTGACTTAAATTTTGCGATTGCATTATCCAACTGGCTGATTTCCGTCGAGACTTGGACGACTCTCGCCCGAAGGCGAGCGCCGGCGAGCGCTGGCAATATTAACGCCATCAGAATTCCAATGATCACGATCACGACAAGCAGCTCGATGAGCGAGAAACCGTGGCGGGTGTGGCGGGGGCTGGTGGTGTGATGGGTACGTTTCATGGGAGAATTCTCGGGAAACAAGTTGGCAGTTGGCAGTTTTCAGTTGGCAGTGAATCGCAGTTTTACCGGAGGGCTGACGCCCTCCGCTCGCCGGGATTATTTGATTTTTGACTTTGGATTTTGAAGTTTGGATTTTCTTACGACAGGTCGTTGAGAAGTTTGATCAGGGGCATGAACAACGCGATGACGATGAAGCCGACGATCAGACCGAGGACGACGACCATGATTGGTTCAAGCAGACTCACGAGACTTTCAACTCGCACTTCAACTTCTTCATCATACACGTCGGCAACCTTGTAGAGCATGTCGTCCAAGGCTCCTGTTTCTTCCCCGACGTCCACCATGTTGACCACCATGTCATCGACAATCTTTGATTCTCGCAACGGCACGGCGATGGTTTCCCCTTCGCGGATGGCCGAATAGATATTGTCAAAGGCTCGCACAAACACCGCATTGCCTGCGGTATCGCGCGCAATTAAGAGTCCTTCCAGAATTGGTACACCGGACGCAATCAAAGTCCCGAGTGTGCGTGTGACTCGGGCAATCGTGCCAATGTGCAAAATCTTGCCTATCAGCGGGATACGTAACGAAAGCCAATCGACCACGTACGATCCCGTCTTATTCTTCTTGACGATCTTGATAAACAGCCAGAACGAGATGGGCCCGATAAACAGCATGAACCAGTAACTCATCATCCAGTCCGAACATTTGATCAACAGCAACGTCGGTGGCGGCAATTCGACTCCGAAACCAATGAAGATTTCTTTGAACTTCGGAATGATGAAGATCATGATGAACGACACAATCGTGACGGCCACCGTAATCACAGCTCCTGGATAAATCATGGCTCCGGTGATTTTTCGTTTGAGCGACTGAGCCTTTTCTTTGAACTCCGCCAGACGCTGCAAAATCACTTCCAGAGCACCGCCGGCTTCCCCGGCTTTCACCATGTTGACGTACAGGTTGTCGAAGGCTTTGGGCTGCTTGCCCATCGCTTCCGACAGCGTGTTACCGCCTTCAATATCTTCAATCACATCCATGAGGGCATTCTTCAGCGCTCCTGGCCTGCTTTGCCCTTCCAGAATTCGCAGACTGCGAAGCACCGGAAGTCCGGCGTCCTGCAGCGTTGAAAGCTGGCGTGTGAATGTGCAGAGCAGTTTCGGTTTGACGCCACCAATCGTGAACGTCTTGCCTTTCTTGCCGCCCTTGCCCGCAGCCCCCTTGGCCCCTTTTTTTGTTTCTTTTTTCTTCCGGTCTTTTTCCCGGATCTTCGTTACGTAGAAGCCTTTTTCCCGAATCATCGTCTGGGCTTCGGCTTCCGAAGGCGCCTCGATCGTGTCCTTCACCTCCAGCCCAGAGCTGTCCATTGCTTCATATGCAAAGGTTGGCATTGCCGATTTCTCCAGAAAGTTTCGGGGGTGACTGAAGTTACGTCTTCAGTCAAAATTGACCTGGCCGAAACCTGGATGCGTTGATTCGGGCTTTAGCCCTTTTCTGCAACTCATCAAGTGTTCAGCCGCAAAGTTCATGCCGTTGAGCATTTATGGCTCGAAGGCGTCTGTTACTGTCTAGTTTACAACGATTTCCATAAACGTCACGATCAGTTTGTTGATTCGTGCTGCAATTTGCTGTAGCAGAATCATACAGTTTTCAGTTTTCAGTAGGCAGAAGGGGCGTGATTTTCCTGCGTTTACTGAACACTGAAAACTGAACACTGAAAACTTCTTAAGACACATCTTCGATAACGGTTTCTCTGACGACTTCGTCAATTGTAGTCTGGCCGTCGAAAATAAGTTTCAATCCGGATTCACGCAGGGTGGTCATTCCTTGCTGGCGGGCGATGTCGCGGAGGTCGTCGCCGGAGGCTTCCGCCGCGATGGCGTCGCGCAGTTCGTCCGACATCAGCATCAACTCGTAAATCCCCACGCGGCCCTTGTAGCCTGAGTTGTTGCAACGGGCACAGCCCTTGCCGTAGTAGAATTTGTACTTTCGAGCGGTGTCGAGCGGCAGTTGCAGTTCCATCAGCAGTTCATCGGACGGTGCAAACTGAGTTCGGCATTCGCTGCAGATGCGGCGGACGAGTCGTTGAGCCAGAATGGCTTCGACCGTCGCCGTGATCAGGAACGCCGGGACGCCCATGTCGCGAAGTCGGGTAATGGCTGACGGCGCATCATTCGTATGCAGTGTGCTGAATACCAGGTGCCCGGTGAGAGAACTCTGCACGGCGATTTCTGCGGTCTCGTAGTCTCGAATCTCCCCGACCAGAATCTTGTCCGGATCGTGACGCAGGACGGCTCGCAGCACGT
>JAYTAK010000153.1:0-4854 GCA_043737515.1 Candidatus Kuenenia sp.
CTCTGAAGAACAAACTGCCGATCCTCGAAGCTGGTTTCAGATCAGTCGAGTGGTGAAACACGTGGCCCCGTTCTCGCCGCATGACGAACTGACAACGATTCTTCCGCTGTTTGATGATGACGTTCCGCAATCCCTTGACGACGTCGTCGGCCGCTATCGCGCGCTGTTCCTAAAAGCTGTCACCGCATGGAAAGACGACAAACCGAGCGATGATGATGTCCGCCTGTTGAACTGGATGCTGACAAACGGCCTGTTGAAGAATGATGCAGCCACTCAGACCGCAACACCTGCGATCAAAGCTCTCGTACTGCAGTATCGCGAAGTCGAAGCTCGCCTGCTGGAGCCAGCGACGGTCAACGGAATGGCCGACATCAATGCGCCGGTCGATTACCGTCTCAACGTTCGAGGTGATTACGACCAACTCGGCGACCCGGTGCCTCACGGTCCGCTGAGATTGCTGGTTGACATCTGCCAGAATCCAGAGCCGACCGTTGGTTTGGATTCTGAATCTCCCGGCAGTGCAATAAGACCCGCGTCGGAGACACGGGCAACACTGGCAGAACTTGTGGCGAATCCACGCAATCCTTTGACCGCGCGAGTCTATGTCAATCGTGTCTGGCACTGGATGTTTGGAGCCGGGCTGGTCACCACGCCGGATGACTTTGGGCATGTCGGTGAACGACCGTCGCATCCGGAACTGCTGGATGCTCTCGCCCAACGATTCATGGACGAAGGCTGGTCGACGAAACGTTTGATTCGCAGCATTGTGTTGAGTCGAACATGGCAACAGTCGCAGGAGACCGCGACCGGGGCACTCGACGTGGATCCGACAAATCGACTGCTGCATCATTTTCCTGTCCAGCGACTCGATGCTGAATCGCTCAGAGACGCGATGCTGGCGGTTTCAGGGCGACTGGATGCCACGCTGCACGGTCCAACAACAAATCCCAGCAGACTCAGCGAGGATCCCCAGAAGCGTTTGTTCTCCGGCCCGCTGGATGGACTCGGCCGCCGATCGATCTACACGAAGATCACGATCATGGAGCCACCTCGGTTCCTTGCGACCTTCAACCAGCCAGCGCCGAAGATTCCTACCGGCCGCCGCGATATCGCCAACACGCCGACTCAGTCACTGGCAATGTTGAATGATCCATTCGTCACGAATCAGGCCGAGTTCTGGGCAGCGCAATTGATCACGCGGCAGGATGCATCGATCGCGTCGCGGCTGCAGCACATGTTCCTGAAAGCAGTCGGACGCGAAGCGACATCGGAGGAATTGTCCCGCTGGGCGGATGCCGCACGAGATTTCGCGGAGACCGAAAACATTCCCGAAGCAGATCGGCTCGCCAGCGCATCGCTCTGGCAGACGATGGCTCACGCGATGTTCAACACGAAGGAGTTTCTATATGTCCGTTGATCATCAGCAACTCTGGTCCCGGCGAGAACTGCTCGCCCGCACATCGAACGGATTCGGCCTGATGGCGCTGGCGGGATTGATGTCGGAATCTCAATCCGCAGATAAGGCGTCATCCGCGTCTGTCGCGATTCCTGCCAGGGCGAAGCATGTCATTCTTTGCTTCATGGATGGTGGACCAAGTCATGTCGATACTTTTGACTATAAGCCGGAACTCGCCCGGCAGCAGGGCAAGCCAATCGGCGATTCGCAGGTTTCGAAATTGTCTCAAAGCAGTGCGGGGCGAGTCTGGTTTGGCAGCCCGTGGAAGTTTGCTCAGCGCGGCAAAAGCGGCCTGTGGGTCAGTGACTTGTTCCCTCATATCGCGCGAATCTCGGACGACATCTGCGTTGTGAGATCGCTGGTCGGCCGTCAGCCGTTGCATGGTCAACAGAACCTGCTGCTGCATACCGGACGAGTGACAGGATTAGCGCCAAGTTTTGGATCGTGGGTGACGTATGGCCTGGGCACAGACAATCAGAATCTGCCCGGCTACGTCCTGCTCAACAACGACTGGATCCCCAACGGCGGCTTCGAAAATTTCTCCAGCGCGTTTCTTCCGGCCACGAACACTGCGACCCTGCTGCGTGCCAAAGGAGCCACGATCGACAACATCCAGCCCACAGATTCCATCGAAAAGCAGCGACGGAAGCTGGCCCTGTTGAGGGCACAGGATCAGACCTTTGCGCAATCGACGCCCGAACATCACTTGATTGAATCGGCGATCCGCAACTACGAGACCGCATTTCGCATGCAGGTGGCCGTTCCGGAAATCGCCAGTGTCGATCAGGAAACCGAATCCACTCGAAAACTCTACGGGCTCGACAGCACCAACGACTATCAGAAGTACTACGCCCTGCAATGCCTGCGAGCGCGTCGGCTGGTCGAAGCAGGCGTTCGCTTCGTTGAGATCACGTGCCCGTTGACTCATGCGAATAACTCGCCATGGGACCAGCATGGAACGTTGAAACAACATCACGCGGAAAACGCGATGATCACCGATCAGTCCGTGGCCGCACTGATCTTCGATCTGAAACAGCGAGGGCTTCTTGACGACACGATTGTCATCTGGGCCGGAGAAATGGGGAGAACGCCTCACACGCCGGCAATTTCAGAAACCTGCGGACGAGATCACCACGTCAACGGATACAGCATCTTCCTCGCTGGTGGAGGATTTAAAGGCGGAACGGCATTCGGCCAGACCGATGAATTCGGAAACTCGGTCGCTGAAAATCCTCTTGAGATTCACGACATCCATGCCACCGTGCTGCATCAGCTCGGGATTCATCACAAACAACTGACGTTCCGATTCGGCGGCCGCGATGTCAGCCTGACAGACGTTCATGGACGCGTTGTTCATGAGCTAGTGCGCGTCCTGAAATGAGGTTTGGATTTTGAAACGCTGGCAACAGATTCGAGGAGCCTTTTTCTCGATTGACCAGCTTTTCGTATGCTCATACACGAGCTACGTAGGCGACGTCGCTCCGCGACTCGCATTCCTGTTCACAGTCGTGCGAACCCTGCGTCAGGTGGAGTGAATCAAAAACATTGCATTCCGAAAATCACGACCGTGAAACACGGCGATAATGGCATAAACCGGAATCGAATGTTTTGCAGCGGGGGCTGGCAGGAATCTCAGTCGGCGGAGCGACTGAGCTACGTAGGCGACGTCGCTCCGCGACTCGCATTCCTGTTCATAGTCGTGCGAATCCTGCGTCAGGTGGCGCGAATCATAAACACTGCATTCCGAAAAGCCGACCGTCAAACACGGCGATAATGGCATTAAGTACCGGCACAGAAATAACGGTCGTGGCCGACGCTGCCAGCGTCAGTTCGGATGCTGGCAGCATCCACCACGAGGCGACACTTATTGGTGCGCCAGTCCTAACCGGAATCGAATGATGTGCAGCGGGGGCTGGCAGGAATCTCAGTCGGCGGAGCGACTGAGCTACGATTCAACCTTTCACTTTATACCCGATCGACTGCAATTCTGTCCGCACACGATCTGCATGAGTCCCCTGGATTTCCAATGCGTCCTCCGTGATTGTTCCCCCTGCTCCACAGGCATTCTTCAGGCGTTTCAGCAGCGATGGCAGGTCTGTATCTTCCGCCGTCAGCCCTCGAATCACCGTCATCATGCGACCGTGCTTGCGTTTTTCCACGGCAATCCGAGCTGTTTGTTTTCCGGGCGGCGTCCGCACTGGTTCCAGCGGCGGACAGGTACACTCAGATTCCGGCTTTTCACAGCGATCACAATGCGGTGGTCGCTCGAATTTCGTGCCTGCCAGAAGTCCCATTGTTCGTTCGCCATTACGGAATGTAGTTCAACGTATAATACGCCACGGGATGCAGCAGCGGGATGCCGGTGGAGGACCTCAAGCCGTCGGCATGCAGTTCATGAATATGTCCGCGCTGCAGGCCATCGATTTTCAGAAGCACCGATCGACCGTCGGCTGCAACATCAATCTGAGTGATAACCGGTTTGGTGTGATCCACTTCCGGGCTGCCGTAGGATGACTGAAAAATGTAACAGTATGTTTCCATCGTCCATGTTTCAAGCTTGCGAGCGATCTCAGGATCGACTGGTTCGGTAAACGTGAGTTCAAACCCGTCTGGCCGGGCTCGCATTTCCTGAATCTCAAACGGCATTTTTCCCGACCACCGCAGGCGCTCCAGAGAGAAGGGTTTGGTTCCGCGTGAGCCCCAGCCACGGTTCGTGCCGCCCACAAACATCGTGGCGTCGTCCGTCATCCGCAGTGCCAGCGTGCCTGAGCTGATCCCTTCACGAAACGGAAAGCAGGCTCCCTGATAGTGGCCGTTGATCTTTTCGATGAAGCAACGCATGACTGTGCTGTGCGTCACGTCACCCACAAACAGTTGATTTTCAAACGGGCCAAATTTCCCGTGACTCACATCGCACGCAATGCCGCTGGCGCTCTGTCCCATCTTCTGATACGGAAACAATATCACGGGCGGTTCGTATTCCGGAATCTTGTCTGCCTCGGTCATAATCCGACTGCCGCTCAGTGGTTCCTGAGGTGCCGAATCCTGGCCGCCTTCCGTCAATGAAAACCAGCGATTGCCGCCTGGATGCCCCTGAAACGACCCCGGTCGCAGCCACTTCAGACTGCAGGTGCCGTTCCACGGCCCCTGATTGTCGGTATAGAAAACGTCGCCTTCGGCATTGAAGCCGATACCACCCGGTGACCGAATTCCACTGCCGGTCGGAATCATCCTGCCGGACTCATCAATCCGCAGCGCCCATCCGCGCCACGGACAATCGCTTCCGAACGATCCTGTAAGACACAACGTCACCCACATGTTCCCGTCTTTATCGAACGGCGAACCAAACGCATATTCGTGATAGTCTCCGTTGATGCTCCAACTGTCATTAAACGTTT
>JAYTAK010000154.1:0-4850 GCA_043737515.1 Candidatus Kuenenia sp.
CGCAGATGCTCCTGTTAACTGTCCGAATAGTAACGGGTTGTTATGACTGGCTGGTGCTGCTGCTCCGTCAATCATCATTTGTGGATCGCGACGAAATCGTGTAAACCCGTGAAGGCACAACTCCGGAGTTTCCATGCTGATCTTAGGCAGTGAAAGTCGGAAAGTGGGAAGAGCAATTGAACTGCGTCCTCCAGCAATTTCTCCAGTAGGGGCAGGTGCGGCAAACATCGTCGGTGCCGCCGCAGCCACAGCGCCTTCATCTGCAGGTGCGTCATTAGCAGGTGCCGCAGCAGCGGGTGCGGCTGCGGCAGGAGCGGCATTAGCGGGGGCGGCTTCGGCACATGACCCACTCGACATGAATGGCCTGAATAATCTATGGCATTTGGTTTCTCCGCATGACTGTCCGTTTGCGGAAACCGGATACAGAAACACTGCCAAGGCAAAAACCAAGGTGGCCTTTCTGCTCGCCGAATGAGAAAAAAACATCGCAGATCCTTCCGTGGATAGTTTTTGAGAGTTTACGATTGAATCACGATTCCTGTATGGAACGCTGTATTCCGACCTCATCGACAACGAATTACTTCGTCGTCTCCCTCTTTGCCAGTTCTTCAACGGCGGCTGTCAGGTTTCGAGTGATTGTCGCCAGTTGGTCCACATCATTTCGAAGTTGCAGAATTTGCCCACAAGGGTCATCGCACTTGGTGGAAGTGCTTGCTGCCGTTGCAGCTGCGGCGGAACTCTTTTCTCGCAGAAGTTCACGCAACAGCCTTTCCAGATCGTCCGAATCAACACTGCTCGCAGTGGCAGCTGAATTGAAAGAGACTGGCATGGCAGAAATATTCAGGGGCAATACGGGCATTGAGGAAACGGCGAATCCCTGCGGAGGTGCTTGTCCGAACCCTGCCCAACCACCGTTCTTCTTGGTGACCGTATTGTTGATTGTCCGGCTGCAGTCAATATTGATCCAGGGTTTGCGACATTTGATTGAGTCGCAGCACTGAGATAAACCGGAGCCACTATTCGAACCGCAGCATTGACAAGGAATGCCACAGCAATGAGTTGTCTCAGCACAACCGTAGTTCATGTCGCATGGCGCGACACAGCTTGGTGCTACACAGCTTGGTGCTACACAGCTTGGTGCGACGCAACTGCACTGGCCGTGAGAACGAGCAGAAAACGCCAGGAGTAAGCAAATCGTCGTGATTTTGCATAGGTTCCGAATCATTTGATCAATCCCCGAATTTTTTTAGCTGGAAAGTTCCTGGAATGTTCTTCGATCCTGTCCACATCAAATCATGAGTGAGTAGAAAATGATTGAGTGCTGAATCTTCAAAGGCCCTGTTCGAACGCCTTGCGTTCGGTAGAATCCCTACTAAAGGTGTGGCGATATACAAGACTACGGTATTCCGATTGCCGTCTTCCGCAGTTGACTACTGATACAATCAGACTCTTCGCACCAATCTGCCGCAGTCAAAATCGATGCAATCGCTACAACTCACACCCCCTGTAAACGGCGAGCTCAAGGAGCCGATTTTTCCAATCCATCAATTGCCGACTTGTAAATCAATTTTAGAACACGAGCAGTGCGATGGAATTCCTGCAATTTCAGGCAAGTGCCGCTTACTGCGTGATCGCTTGACGACTTATACCTGGCCCGGGCAGTACTGAGGTGTAGCCGGATTCGTCAGAATTCGGAGGCGGGCCAAGTCTCAGCCCGAAGCCTCACGACTTCGGCGACAACAAGGAGGCTTCACTGAGATCCCCGCGGAATATAACATTTAACTTCGTACGAATTGTAAAATTGTCGCGCCTCGGGTATCTTGATTGCACACCCCGATTTCGGGACAGGCATCCTCGACAGCCTTTTTGCCAGTGCTTGAGAGAATCGATCATCCGTGAGTCCCAGTTTTTTCTGGCGTTCCAGAATTTCTTAAGTGGAGACGTCACAGGTGGAATGGTACATCATTGGAGTGGCTTTGCTGCACACTGCGTTTGCGTTTTGCGAGATGTATCCGTGGTCCAACCCGATACTTCTTTCCGTTGTCACAAAACGTCTTCCTGACGCGGTCGGTGATGACGTCGTGAAGAAGCATAAGTTTTCAACGCAGCAGCAGCCGATTGTTGCGACGATTGTGCATAATGCCGGAATCTACAACGCAATTCTCGCGGCAGGGCTGTTTTGGCCCGCAATTGCCCCTGTGACGACGCGCTGATGTCCACCTGCCCCCGATGCTCCAGCGACAGCGCACGCAACGTACCATACTCCTTCGTGCATACGGCGAAGAGAAATTGAGGCATTCGGCGGGCCCAAAGTCGATCGCCCTGCCTGAGTGACCCGGTGGAGCGTGACTGGCAGCTCACGGCGAGGGGTCTGATCACTAATTCGTGTTTTCAGTGGTTTCTGATTATACCCACTGTACAATTCACCGCTGACAGGCACTTATCTGACTTGACACGGCGGAGGACACGATGACTAACCGACCACTGTTCCCAAATCCCATCCTGTTAATGACGTGCGTTCTCGTCTCGTGGTCAGCAGCCTGCGCTGATGACGAAAAGCAATACACCACGACGGCTGCGGCGGCGACGCTTTTTGACCTCGAATCCAAGAGCCCCGTTACACAGCTCCCCAAGGGGACGCTCCTGGAGGTGAAGGACACGATTGTGGACAACGATGGCAAAACAAAATGGCTGCACGTTGTCGCCACGATGGATGGCAAGGAACAACAAGGTTTTGTCAATTCGAAATGGTGTGAAACGCCGCGTGTTGCGGACTCTTCTCATGCAGCCTCTTCCGACGCACCACTGAATCTCGACCCTACCCCAGTGCCAATTCCGGCTGACAGCCGAACGGTGACGGAATTGGGATTCCGCATCCTGCAGAATCTCCCCGAAGATACACTCAATCCCTCAGTCTCCCCCTACAGTCTTTGGGCAAACGCCCGAATGTGGCTGCACGCAGCACGAGGTGAGACAAAGACGAAACTTCGAAGCGTCCTTGGGTTTGACGAAGCGACCCAAGACGACCGACAGGTCATTTCAGGATTTTATTCGGTCAATCGTTTCCTGAAACGGTCGGACATCTCCATCACGAAGGAGTTTCTTACGTTTTCAGCCATGGAGGGGGCAGAGCCCGAAGACAGCGTGTTTGATGAATCCGCACGCGTCGAACTCAACAAATCGATCTCCATGTGGACAAAAGAAAGAATTCGTGAGTTCTATTCGCCTGGCACATGGAATCCGAATGCATCGGTGATTCTTGTGAATGTCGCTTGTCTAGATGCCGAATGGGAAACTCCTTTTGAAAACGCGTTTACGGTTCCACTTGAATTTCGTCTCGCATCCGGGGAGCCGGTCATGGTTGACACCATGAATCACACCTCCGGATTTCGAATGTTTGAGGCTTTAGAGTTAGATGCAGATGGCATTGTGCTTCCGTTCAAGGATAAAAACCTCAATGCAGTTCTTCTACTCCCGCGGAAGGACGATGGAATGCAATCTCTCATTCGCAATTTGGATGCGGACACCGTATTCCAGTATCTAGAAATTGCAAAGCAAGAAAAGGTAGAGCTCTTGCTTCCCAAATTCTCATTGGACTTTACGTTCGATCTATTCAAACTTCTTCGCATCGCCGATGTTCTGCCTTCAATGGTCGACTTTGGGACAATGACGTCCTCCGAAGTCACGATTGCCGAAATGCGCCAAACTGTACATCTCAAGGTAGATGAAAAGGGAACTTACGCAGCTGCTGCAACGGCAACAGGTTTTGCATTTTCAGGGACAACTTTGGCGCGAAAATTCGCTGTGAACCATCCGTTCCTTCTGATGGTATTCCACACACCGTCGCGTACTCCGCTTTTTTGTTCCCGAGTTGATGATCCAAGGCCCTCCGCAAAACCTCGTGACGCAAAACAAAGTAAGTGAATTATCTATTTTATCCAGCCCGTTTAGTTGACTTGAATTACCCAGTGAGGCATTATCTGGTGGAGTGGGGTAAGTACTAACAGTTTCCAAGTGAGGATGAATCATGCAATCATTTGCGATGTCGCTTGCCATTGCCTTGGCAATGGCCTTTGCTTACGTTCCGACTTACGGGGCGGCTGCAGAGACACAGCAAGAAACTGGGGCGCAAGGTGCTGCGCAGCCGCCGGTAGAAAACAAGCCTGCGACTAACGAGGCTAAACCGAACATCGGGGATTCGAATTCGCCAAAAGTGGATGATCAGTCTCTCGGTGAAAAGATTGACAAACTTCAAACTTCGCTTACTACGTTAACAACGGAACTGAATTCACGATTCAGTGCCCTCGAAACGCGAGTCGGGGCGCTTGAAACTGCCAAGGCTCAAGGTAATGCAGGTGTTGCAACGGCTAGTAATCCTGCGGTACCCATTGCAGGCACAGTTTGGTGTTTCATTGCAATGGATGACCGCTCTCGAACCGGAAATCCATCGCAACCCAATCAAATTTTCCAAGGAACAGCGAACAATGGAACGAACATTGAAACCCTCCTGATCAGTCAATGCAATCAGGATCCGAAAACAGGATCACCTGCGAACCACTATGGAGGAGTTCAAAAGTTTTCAGGAGCAAATTTCAACTTTTCTCTCCTACGCGATGCGATTCGAGCCCAGCCGATGAACGCGAATGACGTAATTTTCGTGTATGTTGCATGTCATGGGTACAGGGACGGCAACGGTGAGTTGGGATTCCAAATGCCCGTGGGTGGGGGAGTTTCCAGCCAGGAGCGAATCGCCCGAGTCTTGGTGTGGAATGAAATGAAGGCCAAAAGTGTCCGCCAAACAATCTTGATTTCCGATAGCTGCGCGAGCCCTACGATTGCGTCAAGTGCTT
>JAYTAK010000155.1:0-2075 GCA_043737515.1 Candidatus Kuenenia sp.
ATTCCGGTGAGTGACCTGTTTCCGCATACCGCAAAACATGTCGATGACCTGGCCGTGATTCGGTCGATGACATCGAATTTTCCTGAACACACCAATGCCAACTACTTCCTGCATACCGGGTCCGGACTGCAGGGACGCCCGTCAATGGGTGCCTGGTTCGGTTATGGTCTGGGCACCGAGTGCCAGGACTTGCCGCATTTCGTGGTACTGAACGGTGGACTGATTCCTCCAGGTGGGCTCGACAACTTCGGCAGCGGCTTTCTGCCTGCAAGTTATCAGGCGTCGGTGTTTCGCATCAGCGATCCTCCCGTAGCGGATATCAATCGCCGCGAACCGAGCGACGAACTTCAAAAGCGAAAACTGGCCCTCATTCGGCAACTGGACCAGCAGGCTGCGGAACGATTCGGGCACGACGATCAGGTGGAATCGGCAATTCGAAATTATGAACTCGCCGCGCGGATGCAGTTGGCCGTCCCCGATCTGATGAATCTGACTGAAGAGACGCGGGAGACGCAGGAGATGTACGGCATCCTGGATGAGTTCCCAAACACGACGACATTTGGAAAGCAGTGCCTGCTTGCGCGCCGACTGGTTGAACGCGGTGTCCGGTTTATCGAACTGACGTGCCCTGGCGGTAACGGAGATCGTTGGGACCAGCATTCCAACCTTGTCGACGGACACACAAAGAATGCAAAGTCGGTCGATAAGCCGATCGCCGGCCTGCTGTCAGATCTCAAACAGCGCGGCCTGCTGGAACGAACTCTGGTCGTCTGGTCCGGTGAATTTGGCCGGACGCCGTTTGCTCAGGGCAATGACGGTCGCGACCATAATCAATATGGATTTTCCATGTGGATGGCTGGCGGAGGAATCCGTGGCGGCACGGTCTATGGAGCCACCGATGAATTCGGTTACAAGGCGGTTGAAAACAAAGCCGAGATGCACGACCTGCACGCGACGATGCTGCACCTGATGGGAATCAACCACGAACAACTCACCTATCGCTTCAGCGGCCGCGACATGAGGCTCACCGATGTGCATGGCGTGGTACTCAAGGATGTGCTGTCATAGCGTTCGCTGACAATCGAATGTAGGATGGACATTCATGTCCGTCGCATGGCAAAATGTAGGATGGACATTCATGTCCGTCGCATGGCAAGAATCTCGGACATGAATGTCCAAGCTACAGGAATCGCAGATGACCAGATTCTGTCGGTCGGTGGGCGGGCGTTATGACACGAAATAGAATTCTCAACGGCACGTTAATCTGGACACTGATCTTTGAATCCATCACCTGCCTGCTGCGATTTGGCCTGCGGCTGGAATCAACGCGCGACACGGCATCAACGATTGGCGTATTAACGTTTGGTCTGCGCATTCATCACAGCTACATCGGTGTTGCTCTGATTCCGCTCGCGATGCTGGCCGAAAGACGCTGGCCGCAGATCTCGCGGCATCTGCTGATGATCGGCATGGCGCTTGTGCTGAGCGACCTCATGCACCACTTCATCGTGCTGTGGTACTTTGTAGGAAGTCCGCAGTTCGATCTGTTTTATTAGCGTCTCGAGTGATCCTTGCGCGGCCCGTTACGAGTCGCCGTGAGCAGGGACGACGAGCGAACCCTTTGGCACAAAGTATGCCGGACGGGCATTTTCAGAAACCGGGCGGGGTGGCACTGACGAACAGTGAATGTGAATGTGTGCCACTGGCTATGCCAGTGCGTTCGGCTTGTGCTCTCAGATATCAAAACCTCTCCGACCAGAGTGCGTCCATATGGCATGGCAAGGCATTCGAAGTTTCAAACGTGTTATGAGGCTCAGCGGAGTCTACGAGAGTTCGAATATGGCTCCGGATCTGTGGAACCATTCGGGGTCAGGACTGTGAAGCACGGGAAGATCAGGGTCTATGATCGACTGAAGGTGGAACCGAGCACTCGACCACTTGTAATCAACAGCATTCCGGCACAATCCGCGTTTCACTGGATTTGTATGGATGTAATCAATTGATGACGATATGGCCTCGGCAGAGAAAATGTTTCTATCAAAACCGGGACCTTCCTGCCAGAATCGAAAACAGAA
>JAYTAK010000156.1:0-4845 GCA_043737515.1 Candidatus Kuenenia sp.
TTTAGTGATTCATGTAGGGTGTGTGCAGCGCTAGCGAAACACACCAGTTTCTCACGCTTTCCCCAAATGGTGCGTTGCGCTCCGCTTCACGCACCCTACGTTAAATCAACAGCCCGCTAGCGCCTTGCGGCTCACTCAACAACACGTCCCTCAGTCCTGGCAGCGCGAGGTATAGTCTTCCGCCGCGAGTTGAGCAATTCTATTGTATCGCATTGCCCGGCTCGACGGCTTCCGGTACTGCTTCTGCGGGCACTGGTTGAAAGAATCTCTCCAGAGCGAGACGCATCGCACCGTCCGACGGTCCACGGTGCTGGAGTCCGGCATCGAAGTGATCAGACCGCTCATGGCGTCCAATGCTGATTTCTGCGATCGTGCCGTTTGACAGCACAGCCACGGCAAAATCATCGCCTTCGTCAGCATGGTCAATGACAGAACGTCCGGCCGCCAGCCAGATCATCTGGGACAGGGTAGCGCGGTCTGCTTCATTCAGATCTGTCCAGTTTCGAATCGCGACGAGAAACGCACAGGAGTCGTCGCGCAGTGAGCAGTACACACTGGATTCCGCCAGCGCCTGCTGAAGTGCTGTACTGGCAGAGGATTCCGGTAATTCCGCAACGGCTGTCGGCGACTCTGCGGGCGGATTCTGTTCTGCATCGGGATTCTGTTCTGCGACAGGAGCGGTGACAGGCAAGTTCCCCGCCTGCAACTGTTGCGAGATATCGTGCAGTGAAGCCTGCAGATGTTGAGCGAGTTGAGTTGCTTCATCGGAATTGCCGACCGACAGCGAAAGACTGGCCATCGCGACCGCCTGATCCAGTTGCTGCGTGGCATTGGGCTGAGTCCCGTCAGGCTGCACCCATACGGTTGGTGCTGGTGGTACTGGAGTGCCCGCAGGAAATGACGGCACGCTGTACATGGCGGCAAACAAAAACACGCTCATGCCGACGGTGATGAAGAACGACAAATATCCCAGTATCAATCCTGCGACTGCCATGCCGTCGCCGGTGACACGGCCCTGACTGCGGCGACAAATGCTTCGGGAGATGTGGCCCGACACGATTGCAAACAGTGAAAACGGAATCGACAGAAAGCACAGGCAAAGAAACGGGACTGACAGAATCCCGGAAATCATGCTCAGAATCGACAATGCGGAAACAGCCTGTGACTGCCCGACAGCCGAACCGGTTTGCATCCACGAAGCCGGGTACGGGTTCCAGTCTGTGCCGGGCGGTTCATTTCCCGGTGGCTGATAGCCCTGATTCCCGGACTGTGGGACATACCATGCAGGGTCGTTGTTGTCAGGTTCGGCCGGAGTCATCTTTGAATTCCTTGTCAGGAGTAGCCATTCGCTGACGGGGCATCACGCTTTAACGGTATTTTCCAGAATGCTGAATTTTTGCAAGATGGGATGCCTCACAGCAGTCAGTACTGAGACTCCGGTGCAGGAGGATGACTTTTCTTCTCCGTCCACATCTGCAGGATTTCGACCAGGAACGAAAACGCCATCGCAAAGTACACGTATCCTTTGGGAATTTCTTTACCAAAGCCCTCCGCAATCAACAGCATCCCGATCAGCATCAGGAATGAAAGCGCCAGGACTTTGATTGCGGGATTCTTTTCAATAAACGTGATGATCGCCTTCGAAAAAACCAGCATCCCGAGCACTGAAAGAATAATCGCGATCACCATGATGGGGATCGCGGATTTCAATCCGGATGTCATCCCGACTGCCGTGATGACGGAGTCCAGCGAGAACACGACATCGATGAGCAGCACCTGAAGCAGTACCGACCTCAGACTGGCTGCAGCGACGGGTTTTGTGCCATCGTCACCAGCCGACTGAACTTTGTGGTGGATTTCCCGAGTGGCCTTGAACACAAGGAACAGCCCGCCGACCACAAGGATAACATCGCGTCCGGTGAATGCATGGCCCAGCAGCGAAAACAGTTCGGCCTTGAGCGACATCACCCAGCCGATTGACAGAACCAATGCCACGCGCGAAATGACGGCGAGCATTAACCCGAACGTGCGTCCCTTGTCACGCTGTTCCACCGGCAGGCGTCCGGCCAGAATGGCAATGAAGATGATGTTGTCGATCCCCAGAACCATTTCCAGAGATGTCAATGTCAATAGGGCGATCAATGATTCGCCCGTGAGTAGTTCGCTCATGCAATTCGTTCCCGAGACGTCTCGTCTCAAACATCCTTGAGTTGCCGACAAGTCCAATGGACTTGTTTCATATCAGAATTCACTGCACCCTGCTTCGCGCTGGGCGAGCTTGTGCTGCGACGAAGCATAACGCACAGATCCGAAGAATTCACACTCGAATGTGATTCTGTCGATTTTCGCAATTGCGCTGCGTTTTTCTGCCGCAAAACGAAGCCACTTGAGCCTGAGGCGTTAGCCGATTCTATGTTGAGACTCAAATCGGCTAGCGCCTCAGGCTCAATCCTGTCCCTACGGCTTGACCTGATCCGCGACGACAATCTTGTCCAGCGTGATCGGTTCCAGGTTGTGGACTTCAAACCGAGGGCCATCGGTACGCGCGTCGGATCGGCACACTGCAACATGGCACGACGCTTCGGGCAGGAGACCTCGGAACGAATAGGCACCACGTTCGTCAGTGGTTGTTTGCAAGTTCAGGCTGGCAGCCACGCCAACGAGCGGATGACCTACATTCAGCACGACCAGCGCATTGATAACCGGCTCACCATTTTTTGTACGGACAATTCCAGAAACTGACGTAGCCGGCGCGAGCTTTACGGCGACGTCCGTTGAATCTTCTGAAATTTCCGCAGAGCCCGCGAGGAGTTTTTCCGTGTGAATGGCGTAGACCATCATCCTGTCGGACCAGCGCTCTGACTTGAAATTACCATTGGCGTCGGTCTTTGTGCGGAATCCGGCGTGGCCACGAGCGGCGATAGACTCACCGTAGACAATGCAGTTGGCTAGCGGCGTGCCAGCTTCGTCAGTCACGGTCCCCACGATGTCCACGCGATCTTTGCGTTCAGTAAGTCCATCGTAGTTGATTTCATCTTCATCTTTCACTGTGAAACGGATCGGCGGAGCAGCATCCTGATTTGGCAGAAGCAGTTCGTAGTCGCCAGGACCGACACGGAAACGGTAAAAACCTTTGGTGTCCGTAACACTAAAACGTACAAGATCCGTTCCCGCAGACGACTGAATCAGCCTCGCATGATCCCCAACGGCCGGATGATAATCGTCTCCGAGTGTGATTTTACCGCGAATCAACGTACCGTCATTGACGACGAAATCCACGCTCTCTCGTAACTGACCTTCCTTGAGCAGGATATCGATGTGGCACCATGCGCCATAGGATTCGTCGGCCACGGCAATGATCGTGCTTTGATCGGGAAAGATGTCAAATTCGTATGTGCCGTCATCACGAGTCACTGTATATCCGCGAAAGTAATGATTTGTGTTGCCTCGCCCTTCGCCCTGCAGATGGACTCCAGCCGCTGGACTGCCATCGGCATGAGTCGCCTTTCCCCGCACCGTCGCGACCCGAAGAACATGCGCCGTCAATTCCATGTTTTCTGTTTCAAAAACAGGATCCTTCGGGCAATGATACTTGGGGTGTCGCGTCAGGAACGAGACACGGCCTTCGAGGTTCGCGGGCATCCAGGCGATCTCGGCGACGCCAGCTTCGTTAGTGATCGGAAAGTCGGGCATCCCGCTGAAATTCAGATACGACAACTTCCCCTTGATCTGCACCGTCCATGGAACCACAACTACGCCCGCGACAGGTCGCTCGTCAGAATCCACCACGCGAACCTTCGCGGTCTGACTGCCAGCCAGAGTCAAAGTCACTTTTTCCGGAATTGCAAGCCGTTCCCGGGTTGGAAACGCAGCGTAGTTTTCGTAGTAATCGAATCCGCTGTGATCGAGGTATGCGTAGATCCATTCAATCTCGGCATCAGCGGGGATCTTCATTGTCGCCTGACCGTGTTCGTCGGCTATCGCCGAATCAACCAAACGATCCGCCACGGCAACGACAGTCGCTCCTTTCTGGACAGCTCCGGATTTGTCAATGACCGACACGGTGACAGTCTTGACCGGCTTCAGAACAACACGATTAAGTCGTGGCGGACTGTGATAATTAATGGCCTTCACATAGCTCTTCAGAGATCCATCGCTGCTTGTGACAACAAAGGGAGCGCCATGCAGATGGAGGGAACGCATCTCAAGAACGAACTGACCACTTTCATCCGATGTCGTTGAAATCTGCTTTTCGCCGCCCGGTAGAGTTTCGACTACAGCGCCGGAAACTGGATGACCAGCGTCGTCCTGGACCGTGCCGGGAATCGACCATTCAAATGGCATTCGCTGCTCTTGTGCGGCAGATTTCTTCTCTTCTTCTGCTGTTGATGTCGCGACGCAAATTGCAAACACCACCACGAGAACTGCTCGACAAATAGTCATGGTACTTTTCCTTTTGCTTCCCGGAGATCCGCAGCAGCGGAAGCCGGCAACAGTAGAGCGGAGGCGGTGAATTCAGAAGATTGTAGTTCCCAATCTCCATCTAATTGTAAGTGCCTGCCTTACGAATTGGAAAGTGGCCTGGCTCGCAAAATCGCGGCGGGTCCATTTGTACTACTCACAGTTGAATTCTTGTTGTGCCGCGAAGTTTATCAGCTTGCTCTCAACCGAAGGTGGGGCGGGCGCGACAAGAAAATTGGTGACAGAAAAATGAATCTTGGCGCGGGCTTCGCCAGCAACCCAATTTACGCCCCGGCGGAGCTTGCCTCCGTCGAGCGAGGATCATCACCAGCCAGCACCCGGAATCGGTACATGGCCACCATTGCGGCTCGTCCGCATGGAGCC
>JAYTAK010000157.1:0-2071 GCA_043737515.1 Candidatus Kuenenia sp.
AGCGTTTCTCGATTTTCGTCGAACACTCCGCAAAAATCCGCCGCGTGATGGACTTTGATGAAGAAGTCATCACCGTGCAGGTCGTGGAAGGCACGCCCACGCAGTTTCGGGTGTATGCCCTGCGCGGCGGTGTCACAACCATCAACGTCGTTGACGAACACGGTCGCAGCTACAGCCTCGAAGTTCTCGTCGAAGGCGATGTGCGACACCTGGCATCCAAAATCCGCCGCAGCTATCCCGATGACGTGATTACGGTGGAGGAGATCAGTGAACAGGCTGTGCGTCTGGTCGGATGGGTCTCCAAGCCGGAAAACATCAACGAGATTGAAGAAATCGCGAAGGAGTTTTACCCGAACGTCATGAATCACATGAAGACGGGCGGCGTGCAGCAGGTTCTCATGAAATGCACGGTGCTGGAAGTGCAGCGGTCGAAACTCCGCAGGCTCGGCATGAACTTCACGCTCATTCGCCCTGAGAGTTTTCTGTTCAGTACGCCAGGCCCGATCACTCCGATTACCGCATTGACCTCTGGCGGTGCCGGCACGACGGCCACACTGTCAGGTTTCTCAAACTCCACGATCACTTACGGTTTCACGAGACCAAACTCTGTGTTTCAGGGTTTCATTCAGGCCATGCTGGAAGAAGGCATGCTGAAGTCGCAGGCCACGCCGATGATTGTGACTCATAACGGTCGCCCGGCGAATTTCCTGAGCGGTGGTGAAACCCCCGTGCCGATTCCTGCCGGGCTGGGCACCACTGGTTTCCAGTTCCGCGAATACGGGATTCAGATGAACGCCGTGCCCTACATTCTGGGGAACGGTCGAGTCCGTCTGGAAGTCGAAACGATCGTCCGCGACCAGGACTTCGCAAATACCGTCACCGTGTCCGGCACTACGATTTCTGCATTCAAGACCAACAGCGCGAATACCCAGGTGGAAATGAACTTCGGCGAAGCGCTGGTGATCGCGGGTCTCGTCTCACAGAAATCGAACGTCACTACTCAGAAGCTTCCGTTCTTCGGAGAACTTCCGTACATCGGTGCCGCGTTCAGTCGCAAGACATCGGTCGAATCGGAAAGTGAACTCATCATCATGGTGACTCCGGAATACGTTTCGCCAGCTCCCGCCAGCCAGTTTCCTCAGCAGGGCCCCGGCATGTTTACTGACACGCCGACCGACAAAGAACTGTTTGGCATGGGGCTGCTGGAAACTCCGAAATACGGCGATGCCTGTGAAAACGGCTGCCAGAACTGCCTGCCTGGCGAACGCTGCCACAATTGTCAGCACGGCCTGCCGATGAACAACTGCCCGGACTGTCAGCAGAACGGCGGCTCCTGTGCTCCTCCAGGATATGGAAAAGCGGACTCAAAGACAGAGCTTGCTAAGCCGGTGATGGATTTCGGACTGTCAACGCCAACGAAGCCCGTCAGTTCTTCCCGCACCGTCAGCGACGAGCCGACGAACACGAAAGGCGTCAACAACAGGAAAACCGGGACATCGTCAGGATCTTCGCGATCCGGAAGTTCCGGTTTGATTTCCCCGACCATGCGATAGCAACGGGAACCACAACATACAACGACTGTCAAACGATGATTTGTTCCGCCGTACATTCTGATTCAGAACGAGAATAACCATGAAAAGCGTCCTGCGACTTGCGACCGTTGATCCGGATGAGCGCACGCGCAATTCGCTCAAGTCAATGCTGCTGGGAATTGATACAGTGTGGCTTGAAGCTGAATGCGCACGGTATGAATTCTTTATGGATGTGGCTCAGCAGACTCAGCCGGATATCGCGCTGATCAACGTTGATGCAAACCATGCCAAGGGCGTACAACTGGTCGGCGAAATTTCCCGCGCCCTGCCGAACTGTTCGGTGCTCGTGGTCAGTTCGTGTCAGGAAGGCAGCCTGATTCTGCAGGCGATGCGTAACGGCGCGCGTGAATTTCTGAACATGCCGCTGCAACTGGATGACTTCATCGCAGCGCTGGACAGAATTCGTGCCACCTTCGGCGGTCCGACCGGTGACGGAAACGTGCGCGTCGGTCAGATCATCACGATCGCCGGCGTTGGCG
>JAYTAK010000158.1:0-4835 GCA_043737515.1 Candidatus Kuenenia sp.
ACTCCTCTTTGAGATTAAAAAACCGTACCCACATCGTGAATAGTTCAAGTGAATCTTTTGGGTTTACGCGCTCTCGTTCCTCCACATGGCAGCCCAACGCCTAAAATCAGCCGGTTTGCGGGGCAGACATGTTTAGTGAATCAGCAGTCCACGCAAACTCGGCTGCATTTTTTTGTTAACACGAGCATTGCGATTTTTGCGGCTCTGCAATTTTGCCGCTCGACCGCGCCGCGTTGTGCCAATACGAGAGATCGTAACGAACAGGATTTGATGTGGCAATCGCGAAGCGTTTTTTACACGCTGGGACGCGGCTGAATCATTGCCAAAAACGTATCCACTTCGATTGACTCAGAGCCACCAGCCAGCTTTCACATCTGCGATTCATTCGTGTGCGGCTCGAAGTCACCCAACAACGTGCCACACGCATGCGAATCAGGCAAGGGGAAGACAATCAACAACCAGACTCACAGGCCGCCCACACGAAGTGCGGATGAAGAGTGCGATTCTATCGACACGCTGGTCACGCGCAGTATCAGTCTTAACGATCAAGCTCACCTGCCGGGGCGGCTGGGTGGCCTACACCCCACGAAGAGCCGGAATGCCAGCCCGGTCCGGTGCAGCATCTGGTTCGGTGGCCGCGGCGGCTGATTTGGCCTGTACTCCGTACTTCTGATGCAGTTCGTCAAGATCACGCTTAAGTGTTTCGGTGATCGCGAATATTTCGTGCTCGAAACCGTCCGGATAGTAAGCTTCGGGGAATTCGTCCTGCTTGAAGGGAACCCCCTTATGAGGCGTCTTAAGGTAGGCGTGCCAAATCGCTACATGCGTAAGAAAGTGTGTGAAGGATTTAGGGATTTCATTCCCCTGTATCAGGTGGCTGTTGGTCAGGATGATGCGCACGATCTCATCATTGGCAGCGGTAAACAGTTCACGGGTATCCGCCTCGATCGCCTTCAAACGACCCTTCATTCAGAGGTCGTAGATAGGGCGCCCTCGTTTCAAATATGCGTAGATAGGTCCGTAGAACTCTGCCAGTTGCCGCTCCTTGAACTCGATTTGCGAGCGTAACATCAGTTCATGCGTCTTTGCATCAACCCCCAAGTCATGTTTTAATCGCTCGATGCGCCGGTCAAACCAGCCCTTCCCAAGTGCGCCAATGATCGCGGCAAGCACTGTGCCGGTTGCAAGACTCGCAACCAGCGTCTGGATCCATGCTTCCAAAGTCACAGCCATTCCTCCCTTCGCATTGGCAACCTCTGCAACCGAACGACCAAGTTAAGCCGCACGGACAAGCGGCGCGAACCACGACAGAAGATCAACGAAGCCGTAGACCTTCGCAGGCCGAAACCCCGCCGCCTGTCCGTGTCGGCTTGAACCGCTTGTTGGGCGGCGTTTGTCTTGCCTTTGAGCCTGCAGCAGGCAAAACGGTTCTTAACACGTTTTATGTGCTTGAACGCTTTCCAAAACGCACTTTCAACTTCCTATTGATGCCCCATCGCTCGTTGGCGTGGCCAGTGCGGGGGTGATCTGAAAACGCTCCTTTTGAAACGCAATGCCATTCCATGCGAAAAGATTTAGGCGACGAAATCGCACTGAGTAAATAAACCACAAGTCTCCAAGTTTTTTCGTAGCGGTGCAGTCTGGTTTCGATGGGCGCGCGACACCGTTAGGATGCGTATGAAAGCATCCGCAGATTCTCGTGCCGGAACCGCTCAGCGACTTTTCAATCTTGGCGATTGCTGCCTTTCGAATGCGGAACGAGAACGGCGTATTCTCCGCGATCGACGTGCCAGCGAAAGACAAGACTGTAAATCGATTGACTTCTCGTCGCAGCAGGAGGCCTGAAGCTTCTCGCGGCAACGCTTCGTGAGCGTGTGTCAGCAATTGTTCAACCTGATCGATGGGGACGAGGAACACGTCCTACTGACCCGCTACGTCGTCGCAGCACTCGGGTTGATTGATGAATTTGCAGACGCATTCGCAGTCCTTGCAGAAAATCAGAAGGAGGATCGCCAGAAAGGTCTTCTTTTCATATTTGATAAAATCCCCGACTTCGCTAATGAAGCCGCCAAGATCCGTCAGCCAGCTGAGATCGATCTCGCTTCCCGCCATGTCACCGGGGCTACTATCTTTCGTCCGCACCTCGAAGGCGGCTCGCAATGCGTCGATGTCGATTCTCGTACTGGGAAAATCCTTAAAGAGTTCGCTCTGTTTTTCTTTGAGCGCGCCGGCAATGGTGTCGAATATCTGTTGAATCGACACCATTGTCGAAACATCGCTTTCGAAGAATTTGAGTGCTTGCTGAGCCAACACCGGGAAAACTTTTTGCCTAAGTTCTGCCAAGCCTTTGTCCTCACCAGTTGTCTCGTCAGTCATCGTAGTGCTCCAAAGTGAATGTGTGTGAAACGGTGTTAGTTGGTGCCAGTGTCCGCGACCTCACTGCCGCCCAACGCTCAAGATCAGCCGGTTGGCGCAGTTGACTTGCCATGTGAAAAACCGCCGACGCCAACTCGGCTGCATCTTTTTGTTCGCCAAATTGCGTCACTGGAGGTAGTTGCCACTGACCTTCGCTTCAGGACGATTGATCCGCCTGTATTTGAGAAGTTTTGCCAACCCTGAGTACGCAGCGTCGCTTAGATCGTAACGCGTTTCTACGCCACCGGCAATTACCTTCGCTTCATGGCAGCCAAAGCAAATCATGTACGTTACCGGTCCGTCGCTCCCGGATAGCCGAACTAACCAATCGGGATGAAAACCATCACATAGCTTTTCTCCCATCCATTTCTTGAAGGTGCCTTCCGCTTCCAAGATGCGGGCAATGTTCTGAAGTTCCTGGTCCTCCATTTCGACGCCGGAGGAATAGAACCAGTAGCCATGCAACTCTTCTGCGTCATCTCTCTGCTTTTCGGTAGTGAATGAAGCTTCGATGTGGTGTGGCAGGCCCTCGAGCAATTTTGGCAGTGGCGGACTACTATCCAACTGAGCGTCAGGTGGCGTTGACACCGACGCCGAACATCCAGCGATAGCCGTGAAGCATGTGAGCAATACGAGCAATCGGCTCAACGTTACATCCTTGATGGCGAACTTGTTCTTAAGCATTATGTCACGCCAATAGGGAACAGATTTGCATCTTATTGACGCAGTGCGGCCGAGTTTGGCAAAGTGGATCGCCGGGTCGCATAATAGCAAAACAGGACGCTGGGCGTGAAATAGTTGACAAATATCCTGAATAGTTGACAAACATTTCAAAATTGTACACAAGTACACATCGAAAGAGCTTGAGAAGGGTGTTTTGGGGATGGAGACCATCTTTCGAGGAATGAGTGTGGGAGATGTCGTCATGAGCGAAATTGGGAAGAAGCGTTATCCTTGGCGCGGGCTTCGCCCGCAACCCAATTGACGCCCCGGCGGAGCTTGCCTCCGTCGAGCGAGGATCATGACCAGCCATCACCCGGAATCGGCACCTGGCCACCATTGCGGCTTGACCGCATGGAGCCGTGATTCCATTGATCAGCGCCCTACGGAGGCAAGCTCCGCAGTGGCGAAAATGCGTTCCGGATTTCTTTTCTGGTGATGATCATCGCTCGATGGGGGCCAGCCCCATCGTGGCGGAAATCCCCTCTTTTCGCACCAACTGAGCCGCAAGCACCCAACAGGCTAACTCCCAATGCCGCTTACTTTGGCCAGTAGCTGAACTCGCAACAATGCAGAGGAACACAAAGGACGCCATAGTGAAGCAGGTGCTGTCCAAGAAGCGTCAAAAATCTTCAACGGCATCTTGGTATTGACGCGTAGGCTTGCTTTTGTCTATCGATGAGGGACGGCCTTGGAGGGCCAGACCCAAACACATTATTGAAACGGACTTCAAACCATGAAAAAATCGCTATGGCTACCGCTTGCCGCGGGAGTTTTGTTGGCTTCAGGATGCGGAACAAAAAAAGAAATCGCTAGCACCGCGACCTCAACCCCTTCAACGTCCACCGTTCAGAAGGGCACTGCTCTGACCACGCCTAGCGATCCGAAAGAAGTAGTTCGACTCTTCTTGGATAGCATGCGACAAGGAAATGGAGCCCAGCTATCATCATTGCTCTCCTCGCTGGCTCGCGAAGAAATCAAACGTAAAGAACTTGAGATCGCGCCTCTCGGTTCTCCTATGGCAACCTTCCAGATCATCGAAGCTGCCGAACAGGATGGTGGCATGCTCGTCTCAAGCACTTGGACTGAGCCCGAACAGTCAGGGCAACCTGCTACCGAGTTGGAGGTCGTATGGGAATTGCGAAAGGAGCCAGAAGGCTGGCGCATTTGCGGCATGGCGGTCGATCCCAAAAACGGTGAGGAAGTGCAAATCGTGGACTTCGAAAAACTAGAACCTGAGCAACCCACACCCACACCGGACCCTCAAAGAGTGGCAGCATTGCCGAACGCACCAACCGGGTTTCCTACAAATTCCACCGCACCCGCAGGAAACTTTCAATCCATCAACGGTTCGCCCGCGAACGCTTTTCCAACCAATAACGCCTTCACACCCAATAATGCCCTTCCTGCCTCCAACTTCCCTCCGGCAGGAAAACTCCCACCGGCTGGAAACTACCCGGCGGCTCCGATGGGTAACTTCCAGACAACCAACAATTCAGTCCCGCCAACGGCGACGGGATTTCAACCAACCGGTCTTCCACCATCGAACTATCCGGCGAACCAGTCAACAAATGGTCTGCCACAGCCTTCATCGCAATATGGAAATCCGAACCAATTGCCACCCGTTATACCTGGAAATTTTTCGCTGCCGCCAGCCGGTAATGCCCAGTCAGTTTCAGGTGAGCCAAACCAACTTCGGC
>JAYTAK010000159.1:0-4831 GCA_043737515.1 Candidatus Kuenenia sp.
CACTTGGCACAACATTCGGCGGCATGAGCCGACATCGTACTTTGTCGTGCGCAGAACGTCGCGCACAATCTACAGCAGTCAGCACAATCCACGCAGCAAAGCATGCATGCGGAGTGTTCCTTCTTCCCGTCGCTGACGAGCGACGCGCAGTGATGGAAGCACGAATCGCAGTCTATCGAACAATCCGAGCAGGTTTTTGCGCACTTCAGCATGTGCGCTGCGTGTGGACTGTCTTCGATTGTCACCATGGCGGCGCTTCCTGCAAGCATCGCCAAAGCAATCGTACCCATCGAAATCGTTGTGTAAAACATGTTCATTGTCTTTCATTTCAAACTCTTACTGACCATTTTCGAAGGCAACATACCCTCGTTGACCACTGACCGTTTCCAGCCAGTGAATCTCCTGGTCCTCACTCAAGGGCCGTCGAATTGTGAACTCAATGAGAGTTCGAATCGCTCAGTACCGTCACCGTGCAGCGACATCAACTTCCGGATTGCATCGTGTTTGCCTCGCGTTTCAGTGTCTGTCGTAAGGTTGGCCATCGATTGATGAACTGAACCACGGTCTCCAATGGGAGCAGACTGGCAATTTGGCGAGAGAGAACTTGATGGATCCGACGGATTGATGCCGTTCAGGGAAGCCGGGCACTGGCTGCACAGCATCCCCCGGCACCTTTAGAAAGCAGACACTCGACGTTTGGCGGTGGTCAGCAGTCACCCGGGCCAAAAGTCCTGCGAGGAACAAACCTGCAGAAGCCATTACTCAATTGACAATCCCATTGTTTGATGACCGTGAGCGTATTCTTCTTCACGAAAAAAGCCGACGCAGCAAACTCCAGGAAGGACTTCACCAAGTCGGCTTCTTTCAGTGCTCGCATTGCGAACAATAAAAAAAGCCGACATAGCAAAACCCCGGAAGGATTTCACCACGTCGGCCTACTCTTTAACTCGCCTGCCAACGCTCATTGACATGCGATTTATTTGGTCGTCCGAAACATCTCGGGTCTGTTCAGAAAGCGTTTGAAAACTTGCTGCGACCCGCCAGAGACTGTAACTGTGTCATTTCAAATTGCAATGCAGTTTTATCAAATTACTATTTTTCCCGCTCTGGACTGTTAATTTGAGTTTCGATCTGAACGGCTGCGCGTGAATGAAGCGTGACGGTCATCGCTCAAAAGGGCGTCTGCAATGTTGATGAACGCATTCAAGAAAGTCCAAAACCCGTATCGCCGAGTGATGGCTGCCAAACGAGAATCCAGAAGGCTTGGAAAAAACATCCGGACGTCTGTGAAGAACATGCCGGGGAGAAGCATCAAACACTGTGAACCCGTTTCAAGGCGATGCGATGACACTGTTGTCGATACGCGCTGTCGCCGCTGTGTATTTTCAGTCAGGAGATTTGGGATGTCAAACTTTCGTGTTGTTGCTGGACTGCTGTTGATTCCACTGGCGTTTGCTGCTGAGGCCACCGCGAGTCCTTCGCCTATGGGGAGTGCAAACTGGAACACAATTCATGTTCAAATGGGGGCCACAGGGAAGAATGGCTATCGACCAATGACGTCGAGGGCTTACCATAGCTCGGCGCAATTCCATTCAGGTGGTTTGAATTCTTACAGAACTCAATGTAGATAAGTTGCGCTGGAAGTTGCTCGCGAGCACTCGCTGCAGATTCAGTCCAGCGTGGCGGCGATGAAATTAAGGGTCGCCAAAACTGATTCAGAGATCCCTTCTTGCAACCGGTTTATCAGGATTCGTCATGTCGCTGGAAGACAGGTTGATCAAACTTGCTGTCACAGGCGACCGTGAGGCTCAGAGGCTGGTTTATGAATCATTGAAAGATTCGATCGGTCGGCTGGTTTCACGGGTTGTTGATGCATCTGACGTTGATGACGTGACTCAGGATATTTTTCTGCATGTGTTCTGCTCGCTTGGCTCTTTTCGATTTGAATCTGAATTCACCACCTGGGTATATCGGCTTGCGGTCAACGATGCGCTGCAGCATCTTCGTCGCAAACGCCGTCGGGCTCTGTTGCCGTTGGAGAATCTGGAAATGCCCGGACAGGCTCAACAGAATATCATTGAGAACAACGAGATGCTGTACCTTGCGCTTTCGAAGCTGGCCCCGGAACTTCGGGTCATTCTTCATTTGAAGGAGGAGCAGGACGAATGCTACGCCACGATTGCCGAAATTCTGAGAATCCCGGAAGGGACTGTCGGATCGCGGCTCAATCGGGCGCGGCGAGAATTAAAAAAAGAACTGCTGGCTCTTGGTTGGGGAGATTGACATGAATTGCGAAGAAGTCAGGTCGCGTCTTTCGGATTTCTACGACGGCGAATTGCCTGCGGATCGCGCGGCTGAGATCAGTGAGCACGTCAACAGTTGCGACGTTTGCACGGCAGAACTTCGATCCTTCGGCCAGATTGGCGGACTGTTCCATGAGCAATGCGAGTCATCGAATGCACCGGGGAATTGGGTGAAGATTGTTGTGCGCCTGGGCGAACAAAACGGTCGTTTCCGACGGTGGCGTTTTCCGCAGTCATTGTATCGACTGCTTCCGTGGATGGTGGCATCGCTGATCGGTGCCGTTGCAATTGGCTATTGGGCAGCATGGCGCACATCACCTGACCATGTCGAACGTGTGGCCGCCGCTCACGTTCATAAGACATTGACTCGCTTTTCAAAGAAGCCGCAAGCTGTCGTTGATGAATTGTCTTCTGAGTATGAAGGAACGCTGGTTTCGCTGGATGCAGCCAAAGAACTCCTGGGTTATGAGCTGGTCGCGGCGAAACTGCCCTCGGCTGGCTACAGAGTTGCATCCACTCATGTCCTGAAAATGCCATGCTGCAAGTGTCCGGCTTCACTGTGCGTTCGCGAAGATGGCTCGGAGTTCCTGCTGTTTGAGCACAATGAAGAGCAGCTAATGTGGTTCGGTGATTCGCCAACGATTTCCGCGCAATGTTGCGGCAAGGTATGCCACTGTGCGCAAATGCCCGACCAGTTGGCGGTGACCTGGAAGGTGGGGACGAGATATGTGACGGCCGTCGGCGTGAACGGTCTCGAAGAAATCACGAATCTTATGGCAGTCGTCGAACCTCCCAATTCCGCAGGGTAATCCATCAAGTTTGAGTCGCAAGAATTGCCTGTTATCGCAGAGTATCCGAGAGGCGAGAAAAAGTTGGATTTTGTTCGTGAAAAACGTGATTCTCGCAGCATCTAATGGGCATGCCGCCATCACAACTTCGACTGGGAGTTCCAAAGCAGTAAGTTTTGTACTTGATCTGGTGCTGTGTTCGGTTTCGTTCTATTCTGTACATCGCCGGGTTTTTCTGACAGCGACGTTGACAATGTTACATCGTATCCTTTCATTACTACTCATCGGGACGACCCTTCTGGGGCCTTCGGTCTGTTGTTGTACAATGCGCGTGTCGAGTGCGGAATCATCTGAATCACCTTGTTGCTGCTGCCAGCAGGATGACTCGGCAAAATCGTGTCCAACGAACTCGGAAGGCGACAGGAAGCACGATTGCCCGTGTCGCAAACATCGGGCAGTCGGAGCGAAGCTCGACGACAGCCGCGTACTGCCGACGTCGCCGTCGGTTAAATGGATGCTTGACCTTTCAGAAATCTGTTCACCTGCCTTCTTCCTGTCCGCTGATGAAATGTCGCCACAGAGAAATAGGCTGCCGCCATGCAGATTTGACTCGATGCCAACAGGCACAGCGGTTCTGATTGCGCACTGCGTGCGTCGCTGTTGATACGTACGCCCGGTGCTGCGTCGTCTCGCTATTGAAGTAGCCGGATTCGTCAGAATTCGGGCCTCCAGTGCCTGCGGGTATTCGACAGAGTCCCTTCGAACTCTGCTACCTGATTCTGAAAACTGCTTCGACGAACAGAGCAAGTTGCTGCGCGACGTCGCTCACCAACTTCAGCCTGCGTTATCAACAGATTTTTCTCCGTATCTTGAACTTCCTCGACGCAATCCTGCGCGAGTGATTGCAAGGAGTCGCAAAATGAAATCTTATACTGTTCTTGTTTCCGCTGGCGTGTTTTCGACCAGTGTTCTCCTGGTAACGCTGGCTGGATGCAGCTCAGAATCGCCACCGACGACAGTCGCGCCCGCAACCGTCGCCGCGAGATCAATTGATTCGCCGGGAGTATCCACAACGCCGTCCGTTGTCGAGAACAGCGACAAGAAAGTTGCTGAAGAAGAGCATCCGCACAAGCCGGGCTCGCATGGGGGCATCATCATTCCGATTGGCTCGGACAGTTACCATGCAGAAGCAGTCATCGAAACAAGCGGAAATTTTCGTTTGTTGATGCTGGGCAAAGATGAGACTCGCGTTCAGGAAGTGGATGTGCAGCCGGTCAGAGCCTACGTCAAGGTGATCGGCGATCCCAATGCGACGCCAATAGAACTTGCGGCGGTTCCACAGGACGGCGACGCGACCGATAAAACGTCGCAGTTCGTCGGTCAGTTGCCGGAGGAATTTCGGGGCAAACAACTGGATGTCACGATTCCGAATCTGCGAATTGCCGGAGAGCGATTTCGTGTGGGTTTCACGACGGTGACGGAGAGCCACGCCGAAGATATGCCTGAGAGCCTTCCGGCAGAAGAAGAGCGGAAGCTGTATTTGACAGCGGGCGGCAAGTACACGGAGGCCGATATTAAAGCGAATGGCGGTGTGACTGCCACTCAAAAATTTCGGGGTGTTCCGTCGTCGCACGATATGTTCCCAAAGGAAGGCGATCGAATTTGCCCCGTGACGAAGACGAAAGCCAACCCAAAATTCACCTGGATTGTGGATGGGAAGTCTTATCAGTTCTGCTGTCC
>JAYTAK010000160.1:0-4828 GCA_043737515.1 Candidatus Kuenenia sp.
GTTTATCCGCACTTCGCGCGCAGCAACTGACGCTGTCGGTGCAGGGTAATAATCTGGCGAACGCTTCGACGCCCGGCTATCACCGTCAGGTCGCCCGCCGGGCCAGTCTCGCACCGCTCCGCGACGACAGATTCAGCGTCGGTTCCGGAGTCAATGTGACCCGTGTGGAGCGATTGCAGACAACCGCCATTGAAACGTCGCTGCTGCGCAATTCTTCCGAAGCTGGATACAGCCAGCAGACACTGGCGGTGGCGAAGCAGATCGAATCGCTGTTGACGCCCGGTGATGCATCGATCCATGCGTCGTTGTCCAGCTTTTTTAATCGTCTTGAGAAAGTCGCCAATGCGCCGCAGGATCAGACAGTGCGGCAGGAATTCCTGACTTCGGCGACGGAACTGGTGAATAGTTTTAATGGGCTCGACGAGCAACTTGGTTCACTCGGACGCGATGTCAGTCTGAATCTCAACGACGCGGTCAAGCAGGTCAATCAGCACGTCAAGGATATCACCGAGCTGAACTCGGAGATTTTTCGCGCGAGGACACTTGGGATCACGCCCAATGAACTGCTGGATCGGCGGGATCAGATCGCGAGTCAGCTCTCCCAGTACATGGAAGTTCAAAGTCACACGTTGCCGAATGGTCAGGAAGAAACGCAGCTCGTCGGCGGAATTGTGTCGATCAGCACGTTGCCCGTGACATTTCGAGTCATGCAGGACGCGAATGGAAGAACGGGTGTCGCGGTCAACAATCTGCCGACCGCAACGCCGCTGAATTCCGGAAGTCTGGCCGCGATGACGACGGCGCTGAACGACACGATTCCAGACTTCAAGTCACGCCTGCGCGACCTGAGTCGCGGAATTGTGCAGGCGGTTGATCAGCAGCACGCACAGGGGATTTCAGATCAGGGTCCGGCGACGTTGCTGGTGGGAAATCGCGGCGTGAAGGATGTCACTTTGCCGCTGGCTCGCAGCAATCCGGCGTTTCCTGTCAGCGATGGTGATCTTTCCATTACGCTGACGGACAACACAACGGGCGTGCGTCATACCGAGAAAATCACGATCAATCCCGACCGCGATTCACTTCAGGACGTGGCTGCAAAACTTAACGCAATCTCCGGCATCACAGCCAGCATTGACGTCGTCCGTAACACATTGTCGATCGCTGCGGTGGGCACGTACTCGATCGATTTCGCAGGGCGATCGGACAATCCGTCAGATCCAACTTTCAACAGTCGTCCTGACGAAACAGGCATCCTTGCCGCGCTGGGAATCGGATCGCTGTTTGAAGGGTCGGAGCCGGGGACGTTCAGAGTTCGGAGCGAGATTTCAGAGAATCCTGCGCAACTGGCGATATCGATGTCCGGACAACCTGGCGACGGGCGAAACGTCGTGGCGATGGCCAGCGTGCGGGACGCCAGATTTGACGCTCTCGGAGGTCGGACGTTTACGGAAGAATTGGCGGACGTGACGGCGGAATCCGGTCTGCAGGTCCAGACCTCGGACAGTCAGAACACGCAGTTGCAGGCATTTCGGCAACGCCTGGAAACGGATCGCGACGCAGTGTCGGGCGTCGATATCAATGAAGAAGTCCTGCAGATGATGCAGACGCAGCGAGCCTATCAGGCTGCGGCAAAACTCATTACCACGGCAGACCAGATGCTGACAGAACTTTTTCAGCTTGTTCGCTGATTAAGGTATCCAGAGCCCACTGAATTTTATGTGCCGTGATTTCCAAAACTGTCGTTGGATTTGAATAGTCTTCTGAAACCTGTCTTCAGGCCCAACGGGCTGGTCCTATGTCAGCCTGGGGCAACGCCCCAGGTTTCGTTCAACACAATATTCACAAAGCCCCAACGGCGCGATCCTAACCTGAGAATCGTATTAGTGCCGCCCCTTTGGGGCTCGAATCCTTGCTTGTGTTTCCTTCCTGGGGCGATGCCCCAGGCTGACATAGCGCCGGCCCGTTGGGCCTGAATGTTCCCTGCAAACTTGTTTTTTTTAAGCTGTACATAGAATCCGGCAGAGTCAGAATCTTTAATACACATGATCCATCGCATCACACAATCTCAAATCTCCAGATCAGCCACGGCACACCTGGCGGGTCAGACGGCGGAAATGTTCCAGCGGCAGCAGGAAATCAGCACCGGCCTGCGCATCCGGCGGCCGTCGGATGATCCGTCAGGCATGCGGCGCAGCCTGATTCTGAACGATCGGGTGGAACGGCTGGACTCACATATTTCATCGATGCAGTTCGCTCAGTCCCGTTTGTCACAGGCCGCCGTTCAGCTTCAGGACGCCAACACGGCCCTGGTGCGTGCTCGCTCCATCGCATTGCAGGCACCGCAGGCTTTGGACAAGGGAGAAGTCGATGCGCTGGTCTCCGAACTGAATGGTATCCTCAATCAGCTCGTGAGTGCGGCGAACTCCAGCGACGAAAACGGCTATCTCTTCAGCGGCACCGCCAGTCACACGTTGCCATTTCCTGCGGACGAAACCACCAATGGCGAGTCGGCTTATGCGGGATCACAATCCAACACGCAGTTGCTGATCACAGGCGACGTCGCCCGCGATGCACTGTTGCCGGGTGATCTGGTTTTTCAGGCGATCGCACGCGAACCAACGATCCTGATCGGCAGCACAGGAGCCAAATCCGGCGCTGGAACAGATACCGCGACGGGGACTCGGAACCTGGTGATTTCGCACGATCTGACAACATACGCGGGAGGGTCCGGTGTGAATGCCGGCACTGATTCCGCGTCGGGCGACACGATCATTGGTCCAGCCGGAACGCACCGGTTGAGCGTGATTGACACGAGCGGCAACGGTACGACCGGAACGTTTTCACTCAATGGCGGTGCCGCCGTCAGTTTCACCAATGCGGACACTAACCTCCTTGTGGAAGGTTCGGGCGGCGAGCGAGTCTTTCTCGACGCTTCCGCGATCTCTGCAGGCTTCAATGGCACAGTCGATATTACTTCCACGGGCTCGATGTCGATCGATGGCGGAGTGACGAAGACGCCCATCTCTTTCGCTGCCAGTCAGGCCGTCACCGATTCCCGAGATGGAACTGTCGTCAATCTTGATTCCTCGGCGATTCATCGTACAGGCACAGATCAACTGGAGTTCCCCGGCACGACCGATGTCTTCAAGGCAGTCCGTGCGCTGCGAGACGATCTGCTGAACACACGCAATCTCTCGACCGGCGATCGGGCGTCGGCGCTCAACCGCAGAGTGGGTGATCTGGAACGAGTGCACTCCCATCTGCTGGATGTGATTGGTGTACAGTCGGTGAGTCTGGAACAGATCGATCGGCTGCAGAATCGGACGGAAGAGCTTCAACTGTCCGGAAAAACTCACTACAGCGATACGGTTTCTGCTGACATCACAGAATCCATTACCCGGCTGCAGGAATTGACCAACCTGCAGCAGTTCACGATGGCTGCGGTCGGTCGGCTCCTGACACCAAACCTGCTTGACTATATCAATTAGTCATACACACAGACGATGAGAACCTGGAGATCCCGGAATGGCATCCTCAAATAAACTCCCTTCGAGCATTTTTCGCAAGCCTCGCCCATCGAAGATTCTGCGCAGTGAACTCAATCAACTGGTCGAGATGCTGCGTGCCAGTGATGCCAGTCTGATCAAGTTCGGACAGGCAGTCGCGAGGCATCCGGTGATCCTGAAACAAATCATGCGAGCGGCGAACTCATCGCTCACCGGCAGCGCCGTCGAAATCACTGAGCCAGCCCACGCGGTTCTCTTTCTCGGCACCCGCCGTGTGACGTTTCTGCTGGACACGCTGCCTCCGGAGATCATTGAAGAAGACGTGCAATCAATTGCAGACACCGTCGTGTCAGAAGCGTGAGTGGCGCGGCGTTCCGGATGCAGATTCCCCGGGGTGGCCAAATTCCGCACTTCGCGCGATACCTACGAATCCCACGCGGTCGCGAGTGACATTATACTCCATGCGGTCGAAAATGAGTCTGGCGAGCGGAGCGGCGTGAGCCCTCCGGTACCTCATTCCTGTACCGGCAAGCTGACGCATGCCGCTCGCCAAATTTCTCGCTCATGGCAGCGCGGGGTATACGCAGACGTCGAATTCATGAGAATTCGGAGTTCAACAAGTCGCTCGACAATGCCGCGTTGAGCGGAGGCAAGTTCAGATTCCGCCGGTTTGCAAAGCTGCGGGGCTTGAAATTCCCGTAAAATCGGCACTTCGGCTTGTGGATTGAAAAAAGGGCTCAACCGAGTACAATCCCCGCCTTGCGGGAAAGGGCTGTCCTTGCCGCTTTTTTTCAATCGCCCATTCTGGCGTACCAGGGTATCGATCGCAAGTCGTTTGCGATGGTATTCCCGCGGGGTGGGTTTGTGTCTGTGGAGTTGAAATGACGATCAGTCTGGAACAAAAAAAGAAAATCATGGAAGAGCATGCAAAGAAGCCGGGTGACACTGGGTCGCCGGAAGTGCAGATTGCAGTTCTGACTGCGGAAATCCAGGTCATTACAGAGCACTTGCAGACGCATTCAAAAGATTATTCAAGTCGTCGTGGTTTGCTGGCCAAAGTCAGTCGCCGACGGCAGTTCCTCGATTATCTGAAGCGAGATGATCTCAATCGCTATGTGGCGATTATCACTCGTCTGAATATCCGAAAGTAGAATGATGGGCGTTGCTGTGGTTTCACCCGGCAACGCCTTTTCTGCTTTCTATTGTGTTGTTTGGTGTCGGTTTCGTTTTTGTTGGAAGTGAAGTTGACTGCTGCCGCAGGTTCGTAGCGGATTGCCGCATCCTGTGGTGACTTTGAGTTGTCGGAAAATTGCAGGCTGGTT
>JAYTAK010000161.1:0-2066 GCA_043737515.1 Candidatus Kuenenia sp.
GCACAAGGGCCATCTCCGCGTGGTCGATGCCCACGATGCCTACTGGCCGCTGGCTGCAGAAGAAACCGACGGCCCCGCCGTCCTCGACGAACTCATCGCCACCCTTTCCGCCGCCCAGCCACCAGTGCCGGAAACGTAACGCGCGCATTTGCCTGCGATTCCCGTAGCTTGGACATTCATGTCCGAGATATTGGCCAGACGGCGTCGCATTATCGAACGGCTGTTGAGACACAATAGACTTCGCTTCGACAGTGTGTCATGGTCATGCGACGGTCCTACGTAGCATCGTGTGACACTAACTCAGAATGTCCGTCACAACTCGTGGCAATTCGAAACCTGTCAGACGTTCTTCCAGACCGCTGCGGGCGAATTTAAAGGAGAGCGAATTTAAGGGGTCAGGCATCGCGGCTTCGCCGCTGGCCTCAGACCAGTGGATTGTTATCAATCGCAAGTTGCGCGGTCCAAAGCTGCGATTCCTGTAGCTTGGACATTCATGTCCGAGATTTTGGCCAGACGGCGTCGCATGATCGAACGGCTGTTGAGACACAATAGACTTCGCTTCGAAAGTATTTCATGGCCATGCGACGGACATGAATGTCCATCCTACGTAAGTTCGTGTGACTTTCGAAGCGTGGCGGAGTTCGGCCTGGAGACGAGGCACGACAGGAGTCCTGCGTCGGAGACACGGGCGACAATGGTGGCAGTGGTGTAAAAGTTATTTGACATAACTCGTTTAACGATAAGCCGCAGGCGACCGCGTGCCCCATCGCCATCGACGCCTCCGGCTTGTCGTTCAACAAAAAACTTCGTCAGCGTGTACGCCTCAACATGCAACCGACGGCAGCAACCACAGATAAACACAAATTCACACAGAGATAAGTCAACTGTCAATCTGTGTTCATCCGCGTCCATCTGTGGTTCAAACGGTCATTCTCGATCCTCAAACCGTTCGAGGTCTATCGCAGTCGCGCCGAGGTTCTACATATTTGTCTTTGTGTCACCGCCAGCACCGCCAGCGACTTTCTGCAGGGCGGCGTTGAGTTCTTTGTCGTGCGTATGGTCACGGCTGTAGATGCGGAAGATGATGAAGCTGGTGGGCAGGCTCCGGAACAGTTCGTCGTCGTCCAGCTCATGCGACAGACCGCTGGCGGCGTCGTACCAGTAGTTTTGCTTGCCGACCGGTTTTCGGGCACTCGGGCGGTGATAGTGTTTTGCCACGTCGATCCGCAGCGGAATACCACTGATGGCCTTCGGCAGATAGTCGCGAACTCGACGTTCCACCAGATCCGGTTCGGAAAAGATGGTCGTGCTTTCGGCCTGGCCGCCGTGAAAATGCATCGTGCGTTCACACGCCATCCGCCACATTTCTTCGCGGTTGATGATCGCTTTCCAGTGTTTGCCCAGCTCCTGAAGTTTCGGATCGGTGCTGTCGGCCCAGCGTACAACATCCACAAGGAACGATGTTTCCGTGAGCCCCTGATAGGCCTTTAGATGCTGAAGGGGGTTGCCGGGAAACATCTTCTGCATCGTCTCGGCAAAATAGTCTTCGAGCGCGATATCGATGCCACGGACCGTGCGATGGAAGTAGATCGTACGGAACAGGTTCGCTCGGGTTTCAATAAAGTTGATCAGCGTCGGCAGACCGCGTGCATGAATCGTCAGACCGTTTTCGGTGAAGAAGCTGTAATGAATCAGCCGGGAGATGTCGAACGCCTTGGTGTTGTAACCCGACATGTACGCATCGCGAAGCACGAAGTCCATGTTGTCCACCGTATAGATGCCGCTGAACAGTGAACGAAGTTTTCGCAGCCAGTCCGGATGTCCTTCCTGATCTTCCGCAGTTCCGGACGGACGTCGAATGAGCCAGCCGATTTGCCGTGGATCAATTTCTTCCAGCGGCTGCAGCTTACCGTTGGGATTGCGACGGATGCGACGAATGATTTCGCCGAGTTCATGTTCGATAATATGCCCGCCGATATCTTCGTGCGTCAGATCGAACTGAGCCAGATAATGATCGTCAAAGAAATGGCCGAACGGACCATGACCGACATCGTGCAGCAGGCCGG
>JAYTAK010000162.1:0-2063 GCA_043737515.1 Candidatus Kuenenia sp.
AAATCAACAGCCCGCGAGCCACGGGTTGTGCATTCGGTCAGCACCGGCGGCTAGCGCCTTGCCGCTCACAAAACCTCAAATCTGACCGCGCGGAGTATAGCATAAGTCGGCTGTCGTGATATCGTCACGTTGTATCCGGAGAATCTCAGTCGGCGGAGCGACTGAGTTACGTAGGCGACGTCGCTCCGCGACTCGCATTCCGCACAACAAACAACACCGGCGATGTGGCTTGGTTCGGATCTCCTTCGATGCGAGATGTTTCGAAGCGATCGGTCAGCAATTCGGCGATCCATTGTTCGACAGTCGTTGCTTCTTCCAGTCCTCCGGCATGGCCACGGTAGGCGATAATGGTGACGGCTCCGGCTGGCAAGAGCATTTCACAGGCGGACTGGATCGCGGCGCGCGTCGATGTGGACAGAGTTGTGATTTGCTTGTCGCCGCCGGGCAGATATCCCAGATTGAACATGATCGCTTTCACGCGGAGTCCGGAGGTCTGCAGCTTCGTGAGTTCACTGGCATGATCGCCGAGTCGCAGGTCTGCGGTGATTCCGGCTTTTGCAAGGCGGCTTGACGTGCTGTCGATGGCTGATTGCTGGATATCGATCGCGATCACGCGGCTGGCGGGTCCGACAAGAGTCGCCAGCATCTGTGTGTCGTTGCCGTTGCCTGCCGTGGCATCGATCACGGTGTCTCCCGGCTGCACGATTCTGCGGATAATGTTGTGCGCAAGCTGCGTCAGCGATTTGGGACGACTGGCGTTCGTGGCTGCCAGATGCGACTGCGACTTCCCGGGCAGAACGTCGATCACATCGTGCTCATCGATGCTGATCGTTTTACCGCAAATCAGATCGGTCAACGCCTGCGCCGCGACTGGTGCCAGTAATGCACCACGGGAACCAAGTCCGTTCAGCACGAACACGCGATCACTGTCGGGATGCGAACCGATGATCGGCCTGCGTCGTTTCATCCCCGCGCGAACGGCGGCGACGTGATCAATGACGACCGGTGTTTCCACCGTGATTTGTTTCAGGCCCGACAAGAGTTCTTCTTGTCCGACGGTCGTGGGTTCGTTGTTCAGGTTGGCTCGGTCGTACGTCGCTCCGACCAGAAAACTGCCATCGCGTGGTTCCGGCACAAGCCACATGCCTTGATGTACCACTTTGTCGTCCGTGTAGTCCGACAATCGCACACGCAGAATCTCGCCCTTGGCCGGGCCGTCCGGAATTTCAGGAAACCAGGGGCTTCGGTGGGCCTGATAACCCTGACACCAGACGACACATCCACTGCGAATATCAAGTCGATCGACGGAGACCCCGGTTTCATTGACTACGATGTCCGTGTCGGGATTCAGGTCCGCCTGTTGGTATTGACCCAGCGACGAAAAATACTGCCGCGTCTGTTCCAGGAATCGCGGCACGTCCAGCCGAGCCGCGTCGAACATTTCGAAGCCAGTGACTCTGCCTGAGTCGTCTTTGAGAGCTGTCAAAGAGGCGTCGGAATCGCAAATCTTCTGCTCGAATGTTTGCTGTTCGTCGTCGTTCACGAATCGCCGAATCGCAGGTCTTTCGTCAAACAACCGGCAGTTCAAATTGCGTTCGATACGGCGATAAAACTCAGCAGCGTGGCGGTAGCTGTCTTTGTAGCCGTGCGTGGCCACCATCCGCCGACCGGTGACCGGCGTGATTAAACCTGCGGCGATCCGAGACGCTGTGATCGCCTCGCCGCGATCCACGATCACCACCTGGCGACCTGCCCAGTGCAGTGCCCATGCCATGCACGAACCCGCTAAACCCTGGCCAACGATCAGGACATCAGGATCTGGCAAGTGCGTCTTTCGTGTAATGTGACAACGTCCCCGTGTCTATTCTGCTGTCAGATTCGTTCGCTGCGGCCATTATTTTTCTATGGCCCGCTGATTCACTGGAATTGAAGCATCTGGAATTCATTCGACTACGCAAGCAATCCGGACTTTTTTTCTAGCCACGAAACAACACAAAAAGCACAAAAAAACAAAACACGATCCATGAAATGAGTGATTCTTTGTGTCTTTTGTGCCTTTTCGT
>JAYTAK010000163.1:0-2061 GCA_043737515.1 Candidatus Kuenenia sp.
GCTGGTCCCACCCTACGATTCTGCGTCGTCGCGGACGCTGAATTCGAGTTTCCAGCGTTTGTCTTCGGATGCATGGACGCACCAGAGTTCAAGCACGCCAAGTTCGGTGATGCGGGAATGAAACGTGACGGGCACGTAATCGTCTTCTGTCGTGGCAACGTCTTCCGCATTGGCTGATGCGGGCAGAGTGGCTTCGAGCGAATCGGTTTCGGTCAATTCGTCGGGCGACCAGCGCGGGAGCAGGTCGCCGGGCTGATCGGTTCTGCGACTGGCGGAACTGAAGAAGCGGAAACGAGCGGATTCGCCGACGATCAAACCGATGGGATCGGACGGGACATCGACTTCAGTTCCTTCTTCCATTCCGTTCGGCACGACGCAGAGTGCTTTCAGTGGTCGGCCAGCGCCGGGAACCGCGAGACCCGCCGTTTCAATTCCGACATAATAGGACCGAGCGGTGCCGCCGCGAATGCGTACGCCGCCACGCAGTTTCGTCCAGCCATAGAAGCACGCACCGCGGGCGACGGAGAAATCCAGATCGTCCGAACCTTCGACAATCTTTGGCGGAGACTGCGGAAACCAGCTTTGCAACTGAGCGAGTAGTCGGGACCGCAAAGCGCTGGCCTTGAACACGCCACCGTTGAACAGCACATGCGTCAGATTGTTGCCCGCGAGTGACTGATTCAGGAAAGCGGCAAGGTGCCGAGTGATCCCGGTGTCAGCTTCGTACGGAAGTCCGATTTCACGAAACCCCGAGGCACGGGCACGGGCGGGACGATCCGACAATTGAGCGTCTGGGAAAAATCCGTTCAGCAGCAAGTCGGTTGCCTGGGTTCGTTCCACGTGGACGGAAACCAAGCCGCCGATCAGACGACTGCTGCGGCCGGGAACAGAAATCGTGTGTGCGTCCGGCCCGGATTCTGACAGCAACGCTTCTTTGGCATTGCGGCAGGAATGCCAGAGCGACACCGATTGCCACGGATCAAGCGTCAACCCTTTGCCTTCGAACAACTGGGCCACAAAGTGCGCGAGGGCGAGGTCCATGTTGTCGCCGCCGACGAGCAAATGATTCCCCACTGCCGCGCGCTGCAGTGTGAGTTCGCCGTTTTCTTCGGCGACTTCCACGAGCGTCAGGTCGGTGGTGCCTCCGCCAATGTCACAGACTAACATGCGGTCGCCGACTTTGAGCATCTTTCGCCAGCGATCTCCGATGGCATTCAACCATGCGTAGGTTGCGGCCTGTGGTTCTTCCAACAGGACAAAGTCGTCAGGCAGACCGGCGGCCAGGGCGGCCTCGCGGGTCAATTCGCGGGCGCTGGCGTCGAAGGAAGCCGGTACGGTGAGCACGATTGTCTGTTCGGCGAACGGTGCCTGCGGAAAGGCCTGCTGCCATGCGGCGACCAGATGTTCCAGATAACGCTGCGACGCAGTGACGGGCGAGATCTTTGGAACATTGTCCGGAGCCTGCCAGGGCAGGATCGGCTGATGGCGATCAATTTTGCTGTGCCCGAGCCATGATTTCGCGGCTCCGATGGTCCTGTCCGGAAATTCCGCCGAGAGTGATCTGGCACCGTGGCCAACGGAGAATGTCGTGTCGTCGTTCCATGGCAGCGCAAATGACCTGGAGGAAGATTCATCGTTTGTGCATTGGTACAGGAACGATGGCAGCATCGAACGAGATTCAATGGTGTTCGCAGCAACTACTTGAGGAATCGGGAGCAACTGAACCTGAGGCTGCTCCTCATTCAGGGCCATGTAAGCCAGCACGCTGTTGGTCGTACCAAGGTCGATTCCGATCACAAACTGAGCCGACATATTAGCGCACTTCCACTTCAGCAGGGGCAACGATTGAAGCGGCTGCCGCATCACCGGTCCACACAGGGACTTCACTTTTTGTGACAAGCCACCCATGATGCACGAGCATCCCGGAGGACTGCGCACCGTCGCCGATTTTTCCGGTCAGTTTGATTCGACCATTTTTCGCGTCCGCACCGATTGTCACGCTGCTGCCTTCTGCCTGATCGAGCACCGGACGAATCGCGAATTGTCGCTCGAGCATTCCGC
>JAYTAK010000164.1:0-4812 GCA_043737515.1 Candidatus Kuenenia sp.
TTCATTGCGAATGTAGCGATCGGTTCCATAAGCCGTGCTGCGTTGTTTTCGCATGGCCGCCGACAGAAATGTGAGTCGCGGAGCGACGTCGCCTACGTAGCTCAGTCGCTCCGCCGACTGAGATTCCCAGGAAATAACGTCGCGCTACCATTCAAGGCGACTTAAAGTCGCTTCACCCAAAGTTGAACAACATGCCGCTGATGGACTGTTCGCTCTGGTTCCATTACGAATGTATACTCCGCGCGGTTCGATTTGAGGTTTTGTGAGCGGCAAGGCGCTAGCCGCCGTTGCTGACCGAATGCAAAACCCGCAGCTAGCGGTCTGTTGATTCAGTGATTCATGTAGGGTGTGTGCAGTGCTAGCGAAACACACCAGTTTCAAACGCTTTCCCCAAATGGTGCGTTACGCTCCGCTTCACGCACCCTACGATTAAATCAACACGTCCCTCAGTCCTGGCCGCGCAGAGTATAGAATCCGGTAGAGTCAGGGATTTCAAAAGGAGTTTCGTTTTTTCTCCTCCGATTGTGCTATCGGCGTCACTTGATTGAGGTTTAGTAGGGCCTCGGACGCACATTGCCCTGCACGCGAACGGGCAAGCCCATGATCCGCAGGAAGCCTTCGGCGTCCGTCTGGTCGTACGAACCGCCGCTTTCCATGCTGGCGATGTCCGCCTTGTACAGACTGTTCGGCGATGTGCGGCTGCTGACGCGGACATTCCCCTTGTACAGTGTCAGTTTGATGCTTCCGGTGACGGGTTTCTGGGTCTCGCGGATGAAGGCCATCAGGGCGTCCATCTTTGCACAGTACCAGAAACCATAGTAAACCATTTCCGCCACCTGGGGACTCAACGAATCCCGCAGGTGTGTCAGGTCACGGTCAAGCGTCAGTTGTTCAAGGCCCTGATGAGCCGCATACAGCAGCGTCATGCCGGGCGATTCGTACACGCCGCGACTTTTCATGCCAACAAAGCGATTCTCTACAATGTCGATCCGACCGCAGCCGTTGCGCCCGCCGATTCTGTTGAGTTCCTCAACCAGCGCGGCAGCGCTCAGAGTTTTGCCGTTGACCGCGATGGGCACGCCGGATTCAAACGAGATCGTGACGCTTTCTTCCTTGTTGGGAGCTTCCTGCGGAGACACAGTCATGCCGAAGTCGATGACGCTTTGGCCATCCACCGTCGGATCTTCCAGGTCGCCCGCTTCGTAACTGATGTGCAGACAGTTTTCGTCGCTGGAATACGGCTTCCTTGACGTCGCCTTGACGGGGATGTTCTTTTTCTCGCAGTAGGCCAGCATTTCTGTGCGTCCCGGAAACAGGTCGCGAAACTTCTTGATGCGCCACGGAGCGATGATATGGATCCCCGGCTCGAGCGCCTCAGCGGCCAGTTGGAACCGACATTGATCGTTTCCCTTGCCGGTGGCCCCGTGAACAAACGCCTCGGCACCAACTTCGCGACCGCGCTGCAGGCAGGCTTTTGCAATCAAAGGGCGTGCGATACTGGTGCCCAGCAGATAGATGTTTTCATACCGCGCCTGCCACTGCAGCACAGGGAAGGCAAAGTCACTGCACAATTCCTCGCGAACATCGACCAGCTCTGCCGACTTTGCGCCGATATCGCGAGCCTTCTGCATGATAGCCGACCGGTCTTCACACGGCTGACCAAGGTCCACGTACAGGCAATGCACGTCGTAGCCTTCGTCCTGCAGCCATCCCACCAGGACCGACGTATCCAGTCCACCGCTGTACGCCAGAACCACCGATTTTCTCACGTGAGTCATCTCCAGAATTCAAATGCACCGCACAAACAACGACCAAGTCGGGAATGGTAACGCGACGACGCGATGTCGCCACCGATCCCCAAGAATTTCCGCGAGTTTCGCGATTCGGCAATACACCTGCCTTTCAGGAAAGTGCCTGGCGGGATCTCACTGGAGGCCGGCAACACTTCGGGGCAGCCACAGATCGTCGTGTTACCGACGATGGTCCCTGGCCTGCTTGCAGGGATTGCTATTTCGCCGTCGTTCTGAACCGCATGCTCTGGAACTCCCATTCGGGGTTCTGCTTCTGGCAATGCTGTGCTTCCCAGTCGGACAGGAACAACACCGCGCGCTGGTTGTATTGATCGACGACTTCGCGACAGGACGACAGCAACTGCAGGTCCGTCTTGCACCCGGGCTTCGGGACAACCCAGCGCGCGACTTTGTAGTTGAGCCATCGGACTTCGGTTTCGGTATCGTATTCGGCCTGCAACCGGAATTTTACGACATCAAACTGCAGTTCACCGCACGCCGCCATAATGTTCTGACGGAACGATGAATGCGGTGAGTTAAAGATCTGAATCGCCCCTTCTTCAAGCAGTTGCGACAAACCTCGTTCAAACTGCTTGCGACGACCAGTGTCGGTGCAGACCATGGTCGCGAAGTACTCTGGTGAAAACTGCGGCAGCGCCTCGAACACAACCGGCGGGCCTTCGCAGATTGTATCACCCAGCATGAATTCGCCTGGATTGACCAGCCCGATGATGTCCCCCGGGAACGCTTCGTCCATCGTTTCGCGTTCCTGACCGAACAGCTTGTGCGCGCGCCGCAGGCGAATTCTCTTACCGGTGCGCGGATGAAAGACATCCATGTCCCGGCGAAATGTTCCGGAGCATACACGCACAAACGCGACTCGATCGCGATGCTTCGGGTCAAGATTGGCCTGGATCTTGAACACGAAACCCGAGAACTCAGGCCGCGTCGCCGACACAGGTCCCACATCGCTGTTGCGATCGCGCGGCGTGGGACACAGGCCCAGAAATCCTTTGAGAAATTGTTCCACGCCGTAATTCGTCAAAGCACTGCCGAAGAAGACGGGTGTAACTTCGCCGCACAGGAATCGTTCGCGGTCATAATCGGCACCCGCGGCTTCGAGGAGTGCCACTTCCTCCAGTGCCTGAGCGACAATACCGGGCGGCATTGTCTCAGGATCGATTTCCGCCAGCGGCTGCACGCGAGCTTCCAGACGATGCACGTTGTCGCGACTTTCGAAGACAGCGGCCTGGGAAGTTGCCAGTTCAATGACTCCGCGAAAATCAAAACCAGTGCCCAGCGGCCAATTCACCGGAACCGGGATGATGCCGAGCTTCGACTCGATATCTTCCAGAATCTCCAGCGTTTCTTTGCCGGGTCGATCCACTTTGTTCACGAACGTCAGGACCGGGATTTTGCGGATCTTACAGACGTTGAAAAGTTTCTCGGTTTGACTTTCGACACCGTTCGCAAGGTCCAGCACCATGACAGCGCAGTCGGCGGCGACCAGCGTTCGATATGTGTCTTCGCTGAAGTCTTTGTGGCCGGGTGTGTCGAGCAGGTTGATCTGACAGCCATCGAACTCAAATGCCAGGACCGTGGAACTGACAGAGATTCCGCGCTGGCGTTCCAGAGCCATCCAGTCCGACGTGGCACCGCGCTGGTTCTTGCGTCCACGGACGGCACCGGCGGTTTCGATACAGCCACCGTAGAGCAGCAGTTTTTCCGTGAGCGTTGTTTTTCCGGCATCAGGATGCGAAATAATGGCAAACGTGCGGCGGCGAGCGGCTTCACGGGCAACGACAGGATCAATCGAGGTCATCTGGACGGAATTCAGTTGGCAAAGTGGCGAAACACGGGCGATCGAGCGAGTTCTCCAAGGCCGCAATTGGCAGAGTCATACGCAGCCGCCCCGCCAAACACAACCGCAATCAACCTGTTCCCGCACACTCTCCCGCAGCCAGGGAGATTGGTTCGGTTGGAATGGTGCCAATCTCAGGTTTACATTTTTCAACGTAATTCTTGTAGCATTACCGACCGCCAACCTGACGTCTTGGCCCACTGAGGGAGGTTTCACCTGAACAGAGTTCCTGAGAGGATATCCCGCTCCTTCCGCTTATTCCGAATTTGGTGATTGACGCAATCGCAATGCTTGCCATGCTGTGGAAACAGTCCATCACAAAATCACATTCATTCCTCACAGGAGAGTCATCATGTCGGGTAACAGACTTGGGACGATGTTTGCGGGGTGGATGGAATCGGTGCGAATGAATTCTGCAGCGACACGGAATCGGCAGCAGGATAGTAGGAGGGGGCAATTCAGGAGTGATGTGACGGTGGCGGCTCTGGGTCACCAGCGAAACAAATTCGCTCAGCAAAGTGGAATCCTTCGGCTACAATGCGGCAGGAGACGTAACGAGTCGCACGGACCGCAACGGACGTGTGACAAACTTCACGTACGACAATCTGCATCGTCGGACGCAGGAAAAATGGATGTCGGGAAGCACGGTCGTGAATACGTTCAACTACAACTTCGACGCCGCCAGTCAGTTGACGAGCGCCTCGGCCACCGGAACGCAAATGGCGTACACGTTCGACAATCTCGGTCGAGTCCTGACGTCCAGCAATTCGGGGACGTCAAACATCCCGACAACTGTGCTGACAAATGTCTACGACGCGAACAGTCGTCGCACGCAGCAGACGGCCACGATCTCCGGCACCGCTGATTTCAAGAATACCTGGACATACGACAACGCCAATCGGCTCACGCAGGTGAAGCAGGAAAGTCAATCCGGTGGCAACACCGTCGCTGCGAAGCGCGTCAATTTCGCCTACAACACGGGAGGAATGTTCACGGGCATCACGCGGTACAACGATCTGGCGGGAACTCAGATTGTGGCCAACACGACATTCACGTATGACGGACTGGCTCGGTTGAAGGCCCTGGATCACAAGAACGCGGCGGGCGGGAATCTCGCCAACTACACCTGGACGTTCGACAACGACGGACGCATCACCAACT
>JAYTAK010000165.1:0-4801 GCA_043737515.1 Candidatus Kuenenia sp.
GCGTGCGGTTGATTTCGTCCGCCAGCACGACGTTGTGAAACAGCGGTCCCTGAATGAACCGAAACTCCCGTTGTCCGGTGGTGCGGTTCTCCTGCAGGATGTCCGTGCCGGTAATATCCGCTGGCATCAGGTCGGGCGTAAACTGGATGCGTGAAAAATTCATCGACAGACTGCGTGCCAGCGTGCTGACCATCAATGTCTTCGCCAGGCCCGGGACACCTTCCAGCAGGACATGCCCCTGACTGAAGAGCGCAATGAGCAATTGCTCAAGCACTTCATCCTGCCCCACAATCACTTTGCCAATCTGTTCTTTCAGTTGACCATACGCCGTATGCAGCAGGTCAACAGCCTCTGCCGAGACGTCCTTCAGATTCTCTTCCGCCATGAGTCTTCCCCGGCACATTCTGGCCGATTCTGTGATATTTCCGCAACCGGACTCCCCGAGTCGAGCGCGACTCCCGTCGCCTGGACATTCTTGTCCGAGTTTGTGATTCTCACAAACACCGCGATCATAGCAGAATTGGGTCGATTGAGAATCTACCGGAACAAATCTGTCGGAATGAATCGCTGAACCTGGAATGATTCGTTCTTTCAGCTATCCACTCCGCTTTGCTGAACAGAAGGCGTTTTCCCAATCGGGACAAAAAACACGTCCAACAATCGATTCCGGATAATATCGCCCGACGAAAATTGCACGCATCTGACCGGCCATGGGTCAACATTTGCCGAAGAATTCAACGGCTGATACACTCGAAGTCGCTAATTGACCATTCCCATAAGGACACGAACTGTGGCTGCGCCAATCGAAATTCAAAACTTGGTCAATCGTTTCACGCTTCACCGTAAGGAATATGAGCACCCCAGCTACGGCGAGACCGAAACTCGTCGTGAATTCATCGATCCTATGTTTAAAGCTCTGGGTTGGGACATCGACAATGAAGAGGGCAACGCGGAGTCCTACAAAGATGTCGTTCATGAAGATGCAATCCGGATCGGCACGGCGATCAAAGCTCCAGACTACAGTTTTCGAATTGGTGGAACTCGAAAGTTCTTTCTGGAAGCAAAGAAACCCTTCATCAATGTCAAGAGTGACCCGAGCCCAGCATTTCAGCTTCGCCGCTACGCTTGGTCAGACAGCCTGCCCCTTTCGATCGTGACCAATTTTGCCGAACTGGCAGTATACGATGGTCGATTTAAGCCTGTGAAGAGCGATAAGGCATCTAAAGCGAGAACTCTGTATTTTACCTGCGAGGAGTATCTGGAGAAGTGGGATGAAATTGCGGCGATTTTCTCTCGTGCTGCGGTTTTGAAGGGTGCGTTCGATAAATATTCTGAATCTACGAGACGGAAGAAGGGCACTTCCGAAGTCGATGAAGAATTTCTCGAAGACATCGAACGCTGGCGAGCAAATCTGGCAAAGAACTTGGCACTCAGAAACGTCGATCTTACGACTCGCGATCTCAACTTTGCTGTGCAAAGGATCATCGACCGTATCATCTTCCTGCGCATTGCGGAAGACCGCGGAATTGAGGATTATGGGCGCCTGCTCGGGTCGATCAATGGGGACCGGATCTACAAACGCCTCGGGCAGCTCTTTCACGCCGCCGATGACCGATACAATTCCGGTATCTTTCACTTCACTCCCGACAAAAGCCGACGGGAGCCACCTGATGAATTCACGCTGAGTCTGAAACTTGATGATAACATCCTTCGAGACATGATCACGGGATTGTATTACCCCGACAGTCCGTATGTATTCAATGTGATCACGGCCGACATACTCGGCCATGTGTACGAACAGTTTCTCGGTAAAGTGATCACACTGACCGCCGGTCACCGCGCCAAGGTCGAAGAAAAACCGGAAGTGAAGAAGTCCGGCGGAGTGTTCTACACGCCGACATACATCGTAAACTACATTGTTCAGCAGACAATCGGTAAGCTGCTGGACGGCAAGACTCCGACACACGCCGCAAAGCTGAAGATCCTTGACCCAGCCTGCGGAAGCGGAAGTTTTCTTCTCGGTGCCTACCAATATCTGCTCGACTGGCATTTGCGTTGGTACATGGAGAACGAGTCTAGCAAACACAAGAAGCAGATTTATCAGGACCAGCGAGGTGTCTGGCGGCTGACCATCGCCCAACGAAAGCAGATCCTGCTAAACAACATCTACGGTGTAGACATCGACTCGCAGGCGGTTGAAGTCACAAAGCTTTCGCTACTTCTAAAAGTGCTCGAAGGAGCCACGAGAGACGTACTGGAGCGTCAAAAGAAACTGTTCCATGAGCGGGCATTGCCGGATCTGGGTAACAACATCAAATGCGGCAATTCCTTGATCGGCAGCGATTTCTACCGTGGCCAACAACTCAGCTTGGTAGATGACGAAGACCGACGACGCATTAATGCCTTCGACTGGGATGGCAAAGACGGCTTCCGCACGATTATGAAAGCTGGCGGATTCGATGCGGTGATTGGAAATCCACCGTACATTTTTGTCCGTGAACAGATTCGGAATGAGGAGCGAGCTTACTTTGCATCGGTTTTCAAGTTGGGTTGGGAAAAGCAGAATACTTTCATGCTCTTCATGGAAGTCTTGTTGAAGTTGCTAAACAAAAATGCATTGGGGGGCTTTATCGTTCCTAATTCGTGGCTGACAATCGAGAGTGGCAAGTTGCTTCGCCAGGAATTCACTAATCGCTTGTGCCTTCTGGCAGATCTCAACTACGCCGTATTTAAGAAGGTATCAATGGAGCCCAGTATCTTTGTGTTGTCGGGGTCGCGTACTCGGGAGAAGCTCATGGTTTTGAGCGCAACAAACCGAGAAGAATTCGTCCAGAAAGCCCCAACAAAAATTAACCGCTCCGCGGTTGTAACATCTGCCGGACGATTTATTGTTTCTGAGGATATGAATGTGATGCCGATCGTCCGCCGAATCGGAGAGCAGTCCATTCCTTTGGGCGACGCATTCGACGTTCGGACCGGATTGCAGGCGTATGAGAAAGGTAAAGGAACTCCAAAACAGACCGCAGCTGAAGTCAAGTCGCATGTCTTTGATCGCGCAGGCAGGGAAGACGACAACAGCTATCGCTATCTTGAGGGCCGAGATGTGGGACGGTTCAGATTGTCGTGGTCAAACATGTGGATGCAGTATGGGCCTTGGTTGGCTCAGCCACGCGAAATTGGATTGTTTTCGCGACCGCGGATCCTAATTAGAGAAATCACAGCACCATTGCCTTATTGCATCTGCGCAGTCTTCGTTGCGGATTCGTTCTTGAACAACAAAAGTATCTTGAATGTGTTGCACCAACAAGACTCCGCATTGCACCTGAAGGCGCTAGCCTGCGTTCTGAATAGTCGGTTGATGTCGTTAGTCTACAAGTCAACTGCCGTAAAGAGTGCCAGGAAACTATTCCCAAAGATCGTCATAAAGAACCTTAGAGAGTTTCCAATTCCAGCAGTTTGGTACGACCCATCAGGAGGTGTTGATCGATTGGCGGCAATGGCCGACCATATTGATACACTCAAGCGGAAGGCAAACAATGCAAAGTCTCCTCACGAAAAGAACCTTCTAGAACGTGAGGTTGATGCGACCGACTGCGAGATCGACGCGATCGTCTATCAAATGTACGGACTCACTCTTAGCGAAATCCGACTGGTGGATGCGGCGACTCAGCCATAGTCAGAGGGAGCGACACCCCATTTCGCCATCCCAAGATCGCAGTGCTCGATCCTTTGGCGAAGCGCAGAAACAGATTGGCCTTAAGAAAGTGCGCATGTGCAATTCCAATGAAAAGCAACTACTTCTACCGGGATGTGGTTAGTGGTGCTTCAGGTTTCACCGACAGTGGATTCTCTTATTCTGCGAGATTTGAAGCGAGTTCACGAAGTCAGAGAAGCGAATCAAAGTTACCAAGCTGGCGCGTGGTCGTCGATTGACACGCGGGTTCAAAGACAAAGCCATTCAACGGTTAAGTAGACGGCCACAACTCGGAGTCGATCGCACATTGACTGGGCTTGAACGGGACACACAGGCTGTATCGTTGGAAGTACGAGCTTCTGAGCCAAGGTCGTCCGATTGCTGGATCGTTGTAGGTTTTCGGACGGTGAGCGCGATGTTGAGAGTCCAGGTTGACTGCTCTCAGAAATCCGACGCAAGGGGCCCATCAACAGGGGTGGCCGGGGCTGGACTGAGCGAAGCGAAGGAAGCCCCGGCGTGCTCAGGGTTTGTTGAACTCAAAAAAAACGCCAGTGGGTAGCCGGGGTTGGAGCGAACGAAGTGTGTGAAACCCCGGAGCGTGACTGAAGAATGCAGTAGCCAACAGACCTTTAACCACACGCAATCGCTCCGGGGCTTCCTTCGCTGCGCTCAGTCCAGCCCCGGCCACCCGGCCTTGCATTCTTCAGATCACGATCACCAGGAAGCTGTCGGTGCCGATCCCGCCGTCATGATCAACAACCCGGATCGAAACATGAAACGACCCCTTTTGAGTGAATCGATGGCGGAGCGAAAAGTTTCGCGATCTTCCGAGTGACAGCGTCTCCGGCGCAGAGCCGTCGCCGTAGTCCACGGTTGCGACGAACGAATCGCGTCCCGGATCAGCAATATGCAGCCTGCGGCGAAACAGCGAATTCATGCGAACTGTCGCAGTTCCTCCCGCCTCCAGTGTCGGAGCCACATTGTGAACCACGGTCTGCAACACACCGGAATTCCCCTGCCTCGACTGGTCCGTCCACGTCAGATGAATGGCGTACGCGCCGTCTTCGACGTACTTATGAGCCAGAGTGATGTCCCGCGGCGTACCTG
>JAYTAK010000166.1:0-2054 GCA_043737515.1 Candidatus Kuenenia sp.
GCGTTTTCAACTGGCATCACCAGCGGGGTTGCATTGTGTGCGGCAATCATGTGGCCGGGGTCATTGATGTCGCCGACGAGTTTGCCGAATGCCGCACCAAGCCTCGCTGGGACAGCAGACGTTGACCGGTCGAATTCCAGGGCAGTGACTCCGCCGAACGAGTCGCTGAATCCTGTTGCCGAGCAGATAACTTCCGAGGCCATTGTGAATGTGTCACCGTCGTTCACCGCCCAACCGCTCAGCCCGCCCATGCTTTCAGAACACTCAGCATGGTTTGCTGCTGCGGATTTTGCGGACCCGGAAATTGAGCGATTGCTGCAGTCAAACCGTCACTTTCATTCGGCCTTGTCTCTTGCGAATTCGCAGACTTCAACGAATGAGACCACAGGATCTTCGACCACCGCTGAATCGGATTTGTCGGTTGCCGAGCAGAGGCGCCGACTATTCGAAGAAACACTTTGACAGGTCGCTGTTTTCACTATATCAGCCGACCGAGAGAAACTGGTGTGTTTCGCTAGCGCTGCACACACCCTACACGAATCACTAGATTAACAGCCCGTTAGTGCCTTGCGGCTCACTCAACAGTTTCAAAGAGTTCAGAATCCGAATCCAACCCAGGAATCAACCATGATCACAAGAGATGTCCGATTGAAGCAGCTTGCATGTATCGCCCAGACTGCAATGTGGATTCTGGTCTTGTTCCACGCGGTGTCATCGGCCAACGCACAGGCTGTGGAGAAGGACGACAAGGCAGCGAATGCGTTTACTCCTGTAACGGACGGCGGTTTGGGGTCGTCTGCCACTGAGGAAGAGTTGAATCGAGAATCGGTCCTTGGCACACAACGTTCGATGGCCGTTTGGCAAGTGAATGCCGCTCCTGAGCCTCAGCCGGCGATGCGATATCGATTCTGGCCTTCTGCCGATTCACTACAAAGCGGTTCGGGACATCCAATGCTCCTCAAAGTCATAGTGGAGATCAAGATTCGTCCTGAGGCGACTAAAGAAATCAATGAACTCTCCAATGGGTCACTCAGCACACCAGAAGCAGTCGATTCCGCACGCAAACTTCTGAAATCGCTTGATTACCAAATCTCACTCCTTCGAACCATGGCCTTTTGCCGAGACATGCACTGGGAAGGAGGTCCGTGGAGGGGGCGTGTTGACGGACCTGACGCTTACCTCTTTCAGCTTGGCGAAATTCAGGAGTCGCGATTGATTGCGAGGCTTTTGATGCTGAAGGCCCGAGTTCATTTGATCGATCGAGACTTTGATGCCGCCTGCAATACGATTCTGATCGGGTTTCGATTGAGCTTTCTGGTCGGCCAGGGTGACAGCGTAATTCAAAACCTGGTAAGTGTCGCCATTTCCGCGATGATGCGGGCCTTGATCGAAGAGATGATTCAGACTCCCGGATCCCCAAACTTGTACTGGGCATTGCTGTCGGTACCGACGCCTCTCGTATCGATGCGGGAACCATTTGAGCAGGAATTGGCTGGTACTCTTCGCGCTTTTCCGGACCTGGCTCGAGCACGTTCGGCGGAATGGACGGAAGAGGATGCTAGTCAACGCTGGACCCGTGCGGTGACAGATCTGGCGAAGGTTTCGAATGACCGCATGACGAGTCTGTCAGGACTTGGGATTCTTCAGGCACTGGACACATCCCTCTACCTTGAACTTGCCCGTTCTCGCCTGCGTGCTGCGGGAGTCACTGAGGAAGAACTTTCGAAGCTGGCTCCCAGTGCAATTGTGATGACCGACACGAGTATGGAGCTGCAGCGCCGTTCCGATGAGTTGATGAAGTCGACTCTTCTGCCCGGAAGGGCGCGGCGAACTTACCTCTTAGCTCATTCCCCCGCATTGAATGAGTGGGCTCGCCAGGTGGAGAATGAAAGAACGACGAGCGGCGCTTCTCTTTTTCTTTCAGTACTCAGTCCCAATATTGGTCAGGCAAAGACAGCTGAAGATCGACAGCCAACGATGCTCAGGCGACTGGCGACGCTGGAAGCCGTTCGCATGCATGTCGCCACGCACAATGGTGCAGTTCCATTGACCCT
>JAYTAK010000167.1:0-4796 GCA_043737515.1 Candidatus Kuenenia sp.
AAAGCTCAATACTCTGGTGCAGGGCGCGGAATTGGCTCTCCAATTCAAGGGTATGAAATGTGGGTAACGTCAAGGCACGAGGCCAGTGGGGCCAATCGAACGGTGCTTCTTCCCTCTTGAACTGTGAGACCTGTGAATCACGCAATCTACAAAAATGCCATAGCAAACTCAGGACTGGAGAGATCGCACCCGTTTAACCCGACCCAACGGGGAGGAATCCCTTCGAAACGCCTCGCCTATGGCATCCGGTTTCGTTTAACGAAAACACTCCTGATCGTCCCTGAATCAACAACCCGCTAGCTGCCGGTGCTGACCGAATGCACAACCCGCGGCTCGCGCGGCACTATTCCTTCGGAAACAGTGCTTCAAATTCCGGCAGGCCGTGGAGAGCGTTGAGGTCGGTGTCTTTGCGCATGTGATCGAAGTCGTCCCAGCCGGAAGTGATGGCTTGCTGGAGGCACTCGATGGCGAGGTTGACGAACTTCTGCCGCTCAGACTGCTCGGCCTCGGTCGGGGCGGGTTTGTCTTTGGTGACGAATTCGGCACAGAGAGCATAGACGCAGGCAGCGTTATAGAGGTTGCCGTTGTCCTTCGGCTGCAACTGACGCAGTTTGTCGGCCGCTTGCACTGCGTATGCAAGCTCGCCTCGCTTAATCATTTCCGCGGCTCTGAGAGCTAATCTGGATGGGTCGATCGGCTCGACGATCCAGTTGCGAGCGAATTGCAGGGCGCGCAGACGCACGCGTTCGCTGATCGTGTCGTCGGACAGAATGGCGGTTGGCAATTCTTCGAGGGGTTGGCCGTGGTCGAGCAGGAGATGGATCAGGCTCAATGCTTCCTGCTCCGCACGCAGCTCTGGCGTCCATTGCCTCGCGTCCCAGACCTTCACCGTTCCTTCGAGGCCTGCCGATACCAGCCGGTTGCCATCCGGGCTGAAAGCCACACTCATGGGGCCATACCTGTGCCCTTTCAGCGTGAGAACCTCCTGACCATTCGTGGCATCCCATACTTTCACCGTCTCATCTCCGCTGGCCGACGCAAGACGTTTTCCGTCCGGGCTGAACACGACGCATGTCACATAGTCGGAGTGCCCGTTCAGTGTGAACATTTCCTGACCGCTTGTAGCGTCCCAAACCTTGACTGTCTCATCATCGCCGCCAGCAGATGCCAGCCATTTCCCGTCCGGGCTGAACACGACGTCAGGGATTTCGAAGCGGTGCCCTTTCAACGTCAACAGATCCTGGCCAAGCCTGGCATCCCACACCTTCACCGTTCCATCATCGCTGGCCGATGCCAGCAGTCTCCCGTCCGGACTGAACGCCACACGATTCACATCGCCGGTGTGCCCTCTCAATATGAGTGACTCCTGACCGTTCTCTGCGTCCCAGATTTTCACCGTGTAACTGTCGCTGGCGGATGCCAGCCACTTTCCGTCGGGGCTAAAGATGACTCCACTTGTACTGCTGGTGTACCCTTTTAATGTGAGTGTTTCCTGACCGGTCGTGGCGTTCCACACTTTCACCGTGTGATCATCTTCACCGTTCGACGCCAGCCATTTTCCATCAGGGCTGTAGACTACATTACGAATTTCTCCAGTGTGCCCTTTCCATGTCAGGAGATCCTGGCCACTGATGGCATCCCACACCTTCACAATTCCATCATTGCTGGCCGACGCGAACCGTTTCCCGTCCGGGCTGAACGCGAATCCACGACCTCGTGTGGCGAGCGTTTCCTGGCCGCTCGCGGCGTCAAACACATGGAGGCTGACTCCTCCCGATTCCATTGCCACGCGATTTCCGTCTGGGGAAAAGGCCGCACCCAAAGCCGGGTTTCTCGTTTCTATCCCTGGGATGACGGGCCCATTCAAGGTGAGTGTCTCCTGACAGCCCACGGCATCCCATATTCTGACCGTCCCGTCACCGCTCGCCGACGCCAGCCATTTTCCACCAGCGCCAAACGCCACGCTTGTCACGTAACCTGTGTGCCCTTTCAGCGTACGTGTTTCCCCGTCACCTGCGACGTCCGACAACTTCACAGTTTCGTCAAAGCTCCCCGAGGCTAACCATCTCCCGTGCGTGTCGAACGCTGCGCTCGCTATACCACTGCTGTGGCCTATCCATGTCCGCTTTTCCTGACCGCTTACGGGATCCCACATTTTTAATGTCGCATCCTGACTCCCGGAGACCAGCCATTTTCCATCCGGGCTGAACACAACCGTCTCAACTCCGATGGTGTGCCCTTTCAATGTGAGAGTCTCCTGACCGCTCTTGGCATCCCACACCTTCACCGTTTCGTCGGAGCTGGCCGACGCGAGCCATTTCCCGTCCGGACTAAACGCGACGCAGTCGATCCAACTCGTGTGTCCTTTCAATGTGCGTATCTCCTGACCGCTCGCAGCATCCCACACCTTCACAGTCTGGTCGCCGGCAGCGGAGGCAATTCGTAGCCCGTCCGGGCTGAACGCCGCGAAGCGGACACCTTTGGTGTGTCCACTCAATGTGAATATCTCCTGACCGCTTGCGACGTCCCATACCTTCAGCTCCCCCTGGGAATCGATATCTCCGCTGGCTGACACCAGCCGTTTACCATCCGGGCTGAATCCCACGCTGTTGACGGCGTCTGTGTGACCTTGCATGGTGAGCAACTCCTGACCGGTCGCGGTGTCCCACACCTTCACCGTCTTATCGTAGCTGGCTGACGCCAGCCGTTTCCCGTCCGGGCTGAACGCCACGCTGTTGACCTCGTCAGAATGTCCGTCCAGGTCAAGCAGCGACGAATGACAGAGCCGGTCCCAGTAATACCACTCAAAACCGCGGAGGTCTGCATCGGGGGTTCCAGTCGCATATCGTGCCAGCAACTCCAGCGTGACGCCAACATGGGTTGCCTCCCAGTTACTCTGGGCAAGGTTCATGTGTGCTGCATACAGATGCCGACGGGCGTCATTCGTTCGGGCATCTGCGCGATCCCTTTCAATGGACGCGGTCACAGCGTTGGCTTGAGCGACCCGTGCGTTTTCGCCTGCCGTACGAGCGTTGGCACTTGCCGCAGCCGCATTTTGGTCAGCCCGTAAAGCGAAAAAGGCGGTCCCGACCATGCCGCTCACAAGCGTCAGCAGGACAATGCTGGCAGCAATGACCGGTCCTCTGTGTCGGCGCAAAAACTTGCTCAGCCGATAACCGGCAGACGGTGGACGTGCTTCGACCGGTTCATCCACCAGATAACGCTGAATGTCACGACTCAGCGCATTCGCCGTTTCGTAACGCCGGTCGCGACTCTTTTCGAGGCACTTCATCACGACCCAGTCAAGTTCGCCTCGCAGCAACGCCATGAGCCTTTTTGGCTCCGTCTGCCGCAGTGCCGCCATGGATGGCAACGACTCATCGGTCGAGAGGCGTGTCGAAGGTTTGGAGGGTTCCTCCTCACGGATCATTCGGATCATCTCCACGATCGCTGCATTCTTCATTCGCTTCGCATCGATCGGTCGCAGTCCTGTCAAAAGTTCGTACAGGATCACGCCCAGGGAATAAATGTCGGCCCGCGTGTCGATGTCTTCACCGGAGAAACCGGCCTGCTCCGGACTCATGTATTCCAGCGTTCCCACCACAGCCCCAAACTGCGTTGACAGAGATTCGTCAGTGAGCTTGCCAGACGTCGCCTTGGCCACGCCAAAGTCAATGACTTTCGGCACAGGCTTGCCGTCGATCATCGTCACCAGGATATTGGCTGGCTTCAGATCCCGATGCACAATGCCTTTCTGATGCGCATGCTGCACCGCATGGCAGATGGGAATGAACAACTGCAGTCGCTCATCGGGAGTCAGCCGGGCCTCATCGCAGAATTTGTTCAGCGGCAGGCCATTGACCAGCTCCATGACGAAGTAGGGCTGGCCGGACGGCGTAATGCCGCCATCAAAGACCCGAGCGATGTTCGGATGATCCATCAGCGCCAGCGCCTGACGTTCCTGCTCGAACCGTTGCAGAACTGCTTTGGAGTCCATGCCCATCTTGATCAGTTTCAGGGCGACTTTGCGTTTGACCGGCTCCGTCTGTTTGGCGACCCAGACTTCCCCCATGCCGCCTTCGCCGATTCTCTGCACCATCGTGTACCGTCCGGCAATCACGGCACCGACGATCGATTCTTCGCGGATGTTCGTCTCTGCGGTCCCTGGCGAACCGGAACGTTTCGAGCTGCCCGCTTCGGGCCGACGTTGACCGGTCATGTCGGCTGGCACGTTGTCCGCCGCACCAGAGACGACTGTGGCCCCGTATCGGTCACTCGACTGGTCCAGCAGGCTGTCCGACTCTTCGTGGGCTTTCAGCAGCGCTTCGATCCGCTGCCGCAGTTCGACGTCGGAGCCGCATTCCCGGTCCAGCACTGCTGGCCGCTCGGTCGGGGATAGCTCGACAATTTGAAGAAACAGGTTCTGAACGCGCTGTGGATCGCTGGGCATGGATGAGGCTCCGGTGTGTGTGGCCAGTGAGTTTCACAATCCAGTGCGATGTTTTGCGTCCGATCTGTCGAAAAAAATCAAAAATTATGCTTCGCTCGAAAGATGCTCGCGGAGCCAGGCTCGGGCGTACGTCCATTTCTGCCGAGCCTGATACACTGTGATGCCAAGGGCCGCTGCGATATCTTCATGGCCCAGGCCGGCAAAATGCCGCAATTCTACGACTCGGGCCGCCAGCGGATCTTCGCTGGCCAACGTACAAAATAAACGGATCGAAGAGAGAAAAGCGGCATCCCTGCCAGGAGGCCATCCCTGGTGAGCTAAGGCCGATCGCGTGTCTTGTTGAGTG
>JAYTAK010000168.1:0-4793 GCA_043737515.1 Candidatus Kuenenia sp.
GCTTCCAGTTGAGCTTTGTCCGAGGCTAGTTTGCCGCCGGTCGGGACATTCACCAGCGATGCATTGACGTTGAGGGCGAAGTCTTTCAGCGCGATCGAGGCCGGCATTTGCAGGACCGGCTTTCCGCTGCTGGTGGTCTGGCCCGACAGCGTGCTGATCGAGTTGGACATTTCGTTCAGATTGTCAACCTGATCGCCGAGTTCGCTCGTGACGGCCTCAATCTTCTCCAGCGATTCGAGTAATGCCTGGATCTGCTCGAATACTTCCAGAATCTCCTTGAACGCCGCTGGAGCGTTTTCAGGTTCCGCCGCCAGCGTGGCACCAAGCGTAAACACCCCTGTGACGATACTCGTCACAGCCTGAAAGACCTGGTCGGTGGCCCAGGCGGCATAATCACTTTGGAATTGCTGGGTGGTTGTGTTAATGAGCTGCTGCTGTGCCGTCAGTTTTCCTGTCAGGTCGTTGATGGTCGCTTCTGTTGTTGCCAGCTCGTTCTCGAGCTGCGTGAGAACGGAGTCGTAATACCCATCCATCTGCTCACGACCGCTCGCGAGGACTCCAAAATACTGGGTCAGAACACCGCCGATCGCCTTGACGTTCTCGTTCAGCTTCTCGATCGAGTCCATCACCTGAAGCTGGCTGACCGCGGTTTCGATCGCCTGCTGATTGGCCAGGAGTTGCCCGTTCAGAGTCAACGCCTGACTGGCCAGATCGCTGACATACTCACGATAAGTCTCATACTTCACGAAAGGCACGTAGACGACATCGGAACCGTAAGTGGACACGTTGTTCGCCAGATACAGCGCACGAGCCCGACAATTCGCGAGATCGACATCGGTCGTATCGGCGGGAATGATGCCGGCGAGCCAAACCAGAAAATCCTGTTCGAGTTCCTGAATGATTGCGGCGTTTGTACCGCTGGCCTGAAGCAACGATTCTCCCGCCACGACGGAAAACTCGATGCTCTGCTTGAGCTTTGAAACCAGGGCAGGGGATGGCGTGCCGGTCAGCACTCCGGACAGATCGACTTTGTACCGGCTGGTGGTTGGGTCGACCGTGGGGCTGGTCTCGAACAGAAAACCGTCCAAAGCAACCTTGCGATTTGTACTTGCCTCGCCATCCGCAAAAATCAACGCCCCATACATGTCCTCACAATAGACCTGCAACTGCTGCAGTGCTGCGGTGCTCATACTGAGCACCGGGGTCTGCTGAGCTGCGGTCGTATCAATGATCTGAGCGATCAGAGTGATATTATCACTCGGCAGGTTGATCGACGCGGCACCGGGCTGCGTGGTCGCTTCGAGAATCTGAGAGAACGACGTAAACGACTGATTCGGGAAACCCTGCTGCGCGATGACGGCACCGCCCTGCAGGTTCACCTGCGCCAAATCGACGCGCTCCTGATAAATATCCACTCTTGGAGTCACAATGCTGCCGGTCCACGACGCGATCGCTTCCGGGAAAATGCTGCTCCAGTCATAGTTCATGGGGCTGGATAACGGCACGGCCACTCCGGAACCGTACTTCTGCATCAGGGCTCCCTTCACGAGGCGGTTCCAGGGATTGGCCACAAGAACATTCGAAATCAAAGCCGCCAGCGGCGTCAGCAGCACGCCGATCGGAACCACCTGAGTCAATGGCGGAAGCAGCTGTTGATACCCTGCCGTGGCCGCGAAGATGTTAGGGTGATTGGGAGAATAATCGCTGTTCCACGCACCTTTTGCGATGGCTGCAGTGAGCGCCGGATCGCGGCTTAGGCAGACAATATCGCTATACCCCGTCACATAGCCAAACCCATTTGACGCAGGAGTGCTGTAGATCGCGAAAGAGTTGGCAGTCAGCCCGGTGACCGCTTGTGTGCCGTCAGGCTGCGTCGTGGCATCGTTTGCAAAGACCGTCTTGATCGGCCCAAAACTCGCTGGCGGATACGCGAAGACCTGGAGAATGACATCGCCACTCGTAATCTGCGACACAAAATGGGTACCAAGAGTATATATCGCCTCAATGTAGTCACTGGCGTCAGCGAGTGTAAGTTTCGAATTGTAAAGGACCGAATCGATACCCGGATTTTGTGCGGGTGTCAACTTGCCGATTGTCGCGATGGCAGAAGGCGTCAGATATGCACTTCTGTCTGCCTGCCCGGGATTGGCAACAAAGGGATGGGTGGATGTACTATTGACGCGCTGTCTTGTGACCAGCATATAGCACTCGCCGTTTGTCAGGTCGAGCCCCAGAAACTTCCCGACGGCCGCAATTGCACTACGGGAGTCTGCATCGTCCAGCACAAGCGGGCCGGAAGGGATGTTCAGACCTGGCGGATCCGCTGAGAATTTCGCGACGTTGAAATCGTAGATGGCACTAACAAGGGACTCGGGCGTTTCGTGAAGAGTAATCGTTGGATACCCATCCCATTGTGTAAATGAAGACGGTACGGTCTCCCCGGCGACCGGCGTGCGCACAGGCGGTACTGGCGGAGCAAAAAATGGCGAAGCAGGATTCGATGCGCTGGGATTCCAAACAGGGAGATAACCAAAGAGAAGGTTGGCAGCTTGTCCAAGTTGAATCGTCGCTGGCATGTGAATTGCTTTCCCGTTTGATTGGTGGTATTCGGTCGAACTGCTAAATGATGACCGATGAATTTGGATTGACACTTGTGCGACAGGGAATTATAGCGAAATCAGGAGTCCGCCGAATTTTTCCGCCATGCAACTACTAAAGATTCCCCAGGAAGACTCCGCTGAATCGCTCATTACTTCAAAAATGTATTTAACAGGACGTGTAGCGTCAAGCCACCCACGAGAGACAGGGCGGAACCGCGTGTTGTTGTCCGATTGCATGGTGTATCCCATCGGCACCGACATTTTGCCTCAATATCTGGCTGCGCGAAACAGCGGGGAGATTCTGGATGGCAACGAACCTGGAGGGTGGTTCAAGCTCAATCTTTCGTCGGACTGACATCGCTGGTCACAGAAAGAAAGCAGTGACGGTTCACCGCACTCCAAAGAGCACTTTCAACGCATCTTTGCGGACGGCGTGTTCGAAGGCGGTTGTGGCGGCTTCCAGCGGATATGTTGCGGTCAGGAGTGGTTCAACGGAGATCGCGCGGCTGCTGAGCAATTCGATGGCAGCGGCGAATGGACCGCAGCGGGAACCGAGGAGTGTGATTTCATCGATCACGAACGGCGCCATGTGCAGTGTCTGATCGGCCGCGACGGTTGTCTTCAGCACGATGGTGCCGCACGGTCGCACGAGCTGCAGCGCGGTGATCAGTCCGGTTGGTGAGCCAGTGCAATCGACGACGATGTCAGAATCCCGCACGGGCTGAAGATCTTCCAGCTTAATCGTTGGGATGTCTAATTTCTGGAGGATTCGCAGCTTGAATCCGTGCTTACCGACGACACGCACCTGGCAGCCATGATGCCGCAGAACCTGAGCGCAGAGATTGCCGAGGCGACCGTCGCCGAGAACCGTCACCACTTCGCCGCCAGCCAGCGGAATCTGCTCGGCGATGCGACATGCCGCCGCGATGGGTTCCACAAAAACGGCTTCTGCATCGCTGACGTGGTCGGGAACGGCGTGCAGATTTCGGTCGGGCACAATCACCGAATCCGCGAACGCGCCGTCGTGAGCCACGATGCCGATCACTGTGCGATTCGGGCAGTGGTTGGAAAGTTGCCGTCGGCACATCTCGCATGCATGACACGCACAATTGATCTCACCCACCACGCGCTGCCCGGCGAAACGGCCTGAGCGGGCGATGCCGACGAACTCATGACCCAGCGTTCCGGAAAATCCCATGTAGCCTTTGCAAAGCTGCAGGTCTGTTTCGCAGATCCCCGCCTTGATGACATCGACGATGACTTCATCACTGGCAGGTGGCCGGAGTGCAGCATCGCTGCGGAACTGCAGCGTTTGATCAAATACGATGGCACGCATGGAGACTTATTCCGGAGTGTAGATTCGCAGGTTGTCGAAATTGCCGATGTCGTCAAATGACCCGAATCCGACTCGGCCTTCACCGAATGTCCTGTCGGTTGCCGTCATGGCCGGAGTCTGCATGTCGTCGAAGTAGACGAGGACTTCACCGGTCTCAATATTGCGGGAGATGCGGACGTTGTGCCATGCATCCGTCCACGGCGTGCCTTTGGTTGTCTTCGTGGAGATCTTTGTGCGCGGCTTCTCGTTGACGATGAAGATCTGGTTGGCGTGGTCATCCGCCTCTTTGCCCAGATGCACGTAATAGAGATGGCTGTCGTCCTGATACCCGAAAAACAGGCACAGATCGCGATGGCCATAGTCAGGAATTGTGGACTGCATGCGGACGTCCATCGTAAACGTCCCCAGCTTCAGATCTCGAATCAGATTGCGATTGAAAGGTGACCGAACCGGTGGCTCAAACTTGCTGTCTTTGCGAATGAGCGATGCGAAATGATTGCCCTTTGCTTCACCCAGTTTCCATGCGGTGGCATCTGTGGGTTCATAACGGTCCATACTGCTGTCTTCAAAGTCGTGCTGATAAATCAACTTCATGCCGTCTGGTTTCGGCACTTCGTCCGCGATGACGAGCCCAGACAGAGTGACGAGGCAAATCACGGCGGGCAATAGGCGTCTGTGGATCATGTGATGAACTTTCTGAGGAACGAATTGTAAATGGGTGTTTCTTGATAAGAATACCGCTGCTGGAGCGCAGTCCTTCGATTGCCGAGTTGGGTGACGCAGGGCTGGTGCCTTGTCAGGACTTGATTTTGGGGTAGGCCGGACCAGGCGGAGCGTAGTTCCGGCACCGGGCCGAT
>JAYTAK010000169.1:0-2047 GCA_043737515.1 Candidatus Kuenenia sp.
CTGGACACGGCATGGAAAGATCATCTGTACTTCATGGGACATCTGAAGCAGGGCATCGGCTTCATGGGCTATGCTCAGAAAGATCCTCGCACCGAATACAAGCGCGAAGGACGACGAGCATTCCTGACGATGTGGGATCGGATTGCGGAACAGGTGACTCAGGCCGTCTTCCGGATAGAACATGAGAGTCCGGCTTTTGTCGGATCACTCTGGCGGATCACAGCGACTGAACACGATGTGGCTGCTCCGCTGCCGCCCGAGAACAAGGTCGATGAACTGCAGACCAACGCACCGGAAGCCGGAGAAGAAGGCAAGCCAATCCCTCCGATCGTCAATGACTCACCGCGCATCGGACGCAACGACGATTGCCCCTGTGGCAGTGGCAAGAAGTATAAGAAGTGCTGCGGTAAGTAATTCTGCCGCAGGAAATGGATTTCCTCATGCGCTGGCTGCTCAATACAGTCTATCTGCTGCTGTTGACGGTGCTTTCGCCGTTCATCGCGTGGAGGATTGTACGGCACGGGCGGTATCGGAGAGGTATCGCGGCGAAACTGCTCGGGCGGCTGCCGCAGTCGAATGACACGCGCGATGTTGTCTGGTTTCATGCGGTGAGCGTTGGGGAAGTCATCCAGCTTCAGAAAGTTGTGGATGAGTTCCGTCGTCAGACCGCTGATCGTTTCCGGGTCCTGGTTTCCACATCCACCGACACCGGTTTCGACCTCGCGCTCACGCGCTTTCCCGAGTGCCAGGTGACCTGGTTCCCGCTCGATTTTTCGTGGGCGGTGCGTAATGCCCTGCGTTCCGTGCAACCCAGTATGGTCGTGCTGATGGAACTGGAATTGTGGCCGAATTTTCTAGCGGCGTGCCAGCGACAGCACATCCCGGTGAGCGTGATCAACGCCAGAATGAGTGAACGCAGTCAACGGGGCTACTCACGCCTTCGCAGTCTCATGGCACCCCTGTTCGGGCAACTGGCATTGGTCGCCGCTCAGTCGCAACCGAATGCCGACCGGTTGCAATCTCTGGGGGTGTCGGTTGATCGACTGCGCGTAACCGGGTCCATCAAGTTTGATGGTGTGGCGACCGATCGTCGCAATCCGGCGACAGAGGGCCTGAGAAAACTGTTCAGCCTGTCGCAGACGGAAACCGTATTCATGGCGGGCAGTACTCAGGAACCGGAAGAACGACTGGCACTTCAGACGTGGCTTGAGTGCCGTCAAGAATATCCTTCGCTGCGGCTGATTCTTGTGCCTCGGCATCGCGAACGCTTTGACGACGTCGCGAAGCTGGTACGTGACGCCGGGGTTGTGGTGGTGCGACGATCATTGCTGGAGACATCGACGCGTCCGACCTCCGACGCCGTGATCCTGCTCGACACGATCGGCGAACTGTCTGCCTGCTGGGGCCTGGCGGACATTGCGTTTGTGGGTGGCAGTTTCGGAAACCGGGGCGGTCAGAACATGATCGAACCAGCGGCATTCGGAGCGGCGGTGCTCTTTGGCCCGAACACGTGGAACTTTCGCGATGTCGTGCAGACATTCAAAGAAGCGAATGCTTGCGTGCAATTGGATGCTCCGGAAGAATTGACAACAGCGGTGGCTCGCCTGCTGGCGGATCAGACGGAAAGGCAGTCGCTGGGTAATGCGGCTCGGAATGCCTTGAAATCGAATTCCGGAGCAACCGCAAACACGTCGTCGCTGCTCACGGAGATTCTGGACTCACGAACAACGGAGCAGGGGATCCGTCAGCGCGCCGCATAACCCGTCGCGTTTTCTGGCTCATCAGACTCAAATCTGGAATTGCGCATCAGTGATCGATATGGCATTTCGCCAGGCCGGATTCTGCATCCGACGGATTTCTCGCATAGCAGTGAGGTTGCCTTCACACATGCGCTGAGGCTGTGTTCTGCTCAGCAAACGTGAAGAGTCTTGTTTTCGTGAGACGATTTCCAGACGTCTGTCTGCAGAAGTCAGGACGGGCAGAAAAATGATCGGCAGAAAAATACAGACCACGACTTGAGATCTTTCTGCGATTCATTTTTCTGCCA
>JAYTAK010000170.1:0-4784 GCA_043737515.1 Candidatus Kuenenia sp.
CCGCTGGATCAGCCGCTGAATTCGATTTGCGGCAGAATCGGCAATCGCTGGTGTGTCCTGCCGATGGAAGGCTGGGACGGAACAACTGACGGCCGTCCGACAGACTTGACTCGCCGCCGCTGGAAAAACTTCGGACTCAGTGGAGCGAAACTCATCTGGGGTGGTGAAGCAGTGGCTGTCCGACCCGACGGTCGTGCCAACCCCAACCAGCTCCTGATCAACGCGCAAACAGTGGGCGATCTGGAAGAGTTACGAAGCCTCCTTGAGCAGGCTCATCTGGAACACATCGGCAGCACTGACGACCTGTTGGTTGGATTGCAACTGACTCATTCCGGACGCTTCGCCAGACCGAACGATCAGAAGCGACTTGAGCCACAGATTGCCTACCGCCATCCGATTCTTGACGCCCGATTTGGAATCACGAACAGTGAAGCTCTGCTGTCAGACGATGACATCAAACGCCTGATCGATGATTTTGTTGATGCCTGTCGCCTGGCTCAGAAGGCTGGTTTTCGCTGGGTCGATATTAAGCATTGTCACGGCTATCTGGGACATGAGTTTCTGTCGGGCTTTGATCGTGTCGGCACGTTTGGTGGCAGTTTTGAAAATCGAACGCGGTTCCTGCGCGAGATTGTCGCCGGCATTCGAACTGAAGTGCCGGGACTTGGTATCGGTGTGAGGTTAAGTGTTTTCGATTTCGTCCCGTTTCATCGAGGCACGACCGACGATCGGACCGGCGTACCGTCGCAGGCTGGCGACTATCGCTGTGCGTTTGGCGGCGACGGTACAGGGCTGGGAATCGATCTGGATGAGCCGCAGCAGTTTCTGGAATTGCTGCGTGTACTGGAGATCGATCTTCTGTGTTCAACGTGCGGCAGTCCTTATTACAATCCGCATATTCAGCGGCCGGCATTGTTTCCGCCATCGGACGGTTATCAGCCTCCGGAAGATCCGCTCACGGGAGTTCATCGCCAGATTTCCGCGACGGCTGAGCTTAAACGCCGCGTGCCGGAAATGATCGTCGTCGGATCCGGCTACTCGTACCTGCAGGAGTGGTTACCGCATGTCGGTCAGGCAGTTCTGCGGCTCAGGATGGCCGACAGTATTGGACTGGGCCGCATGGTGCTGTCGTATCCAGACCTGCCTGCCGACGTGGCGGCTGGCCGCACGATGATTCGTAAAAAAATCTGCCGCACATTCAGCGATTGCACGACCGCCCCCAGAAACGGCATGGTCTCCGGCTGTTTTCCGCTCGATCCGTTCTATAAGGCCAGACCCGAACGCGACGAGCTGAAAAGGCTGGCGGAGGCGTCCCGGACAGCAGAATCGTCGCCCATTCCCTGAAGTAAAGAGAATACAGAATCGGTGTGACTCAGGCAGGGTATTTCGTCATCATACGCACCCAACTCAGGTGCTCTGATCGTTCCTCCATAGAAAAACGGTAATGTCCAAATCCGCCAGCAAAAGCATGTCAAAATCTGTACGTCAGGAACCAGCCCGTTGTCTGTCCGGTATCCAACAGGAAATTCATCGTCATTTGAATTTCACGCTGGGGCACCATGATCAGCATGTGGACCCTCATTACCTGTATCGAGCGCTCGCCATCGCCGTGCGGGATCGGCTGGTGGCACACTGGAAAAATACTCATGAAAAGATCACTCACAGTGGCAGGAAACGGGTCTCCTATCTGTCGCTGGAATTTCTGGTGGGGCGGTCGTTGACCAATGCTGTCCTGAACCTGGAACTGGAAGAGACCGTGCGCGAGAGCCTTAAAGGCTACGGCATAAATCTGGAAGAGACCGCCGAACTGGAACACGACGCGGGTCTTGGCAACGGCGGTCTGGGGCGCCTGGCGGCATGCTTCCTGGACAGTTGTGCCAATCTGCAGTTGCCCGTCGTTGGATATGGCATTCGTTATGAATACGGAATGTTCAATCAGCATATTGAAAACGGACGGCAGGTCGAAGATCCGGATCACTGGCTCAGAGACGGCAATCCCTGGGAACTGGAGCGTCCGGAAGATACGCGCCGCATTAATTTCTACGGCTATTCAGAATACTTCACCGACAGCAACGGAAAACCGTCTGCGCGCTGGGCCAACACTCAGGACATTCTGGCGGTCCCGTACGACATGCCGATTCCGGGATTCAAAAACCGAACGGTCAATACACTGCGACTGTGGCGTGCATCGGCGACCGATGAATTCAATCTCGCAGAATTCAATTCCGGCGGCTACTCCGAAGCGGTCGCGGAGAAGAATCTGGCAGAACAGATCTCGATGGTGCTCTATCCCAACGATGCCAGCGAAAATGGAAAAGAACTGCGTCTGAAGCAACAGTACTTTCTCGTCTCCGCCAGCCTGCAGGATGTGATGAGTGAATGGATCGCCATTCACGGTGACGATTTCAGTGAGTTTGCAAAGCACAATTGTTTTCAACTGAATGACACGCATCCCGCCTGTGCCGTCCCGGAACTCATGCGACTGTTGATGGATGAACACGACTTCGAGTGGAACGACGCCTGGGAAATCACGACGCAATGCATGGCGTACACCAATCACACCTTGCTTCCGGAAGCGCTGGAACGCTGGTCCGTGTCCCTGTTTGGTCGTCTGTTACCGCGCCTGATGGACATCATCCGCGAGATCGACAGACAGTTCAAATTGCAGCTCGCAACACTCTGGCCGGACGATGCTGGGATCAGAGAACGGATGTCGCTGATTGAAGGTGGTGATCATCCGCATGTTCGCATGGCGTTCCTTGCGATCGTTGGCAGCTTTTTGGTGAATGGTGTTGCCGGGCTGCATACGACGTTGCTCAAATCGGGATTGTTTGCAGACTTCTACAAACTGTGGCCCGAGAAATTCAACAACAAGACAAACGGCGTCACGCAACGACGCTGGTTGAGTCACTGCAATCCGGGTCTGCGGGATCTGGTGAATGAGGCAATCGGCACGGATTGGCAGACAAAACTGGAAAAGATCTCGTTGCTGCGTCCGTTTGCCGACGACGCTGCGTTCCGCGAACGCTGGCAGAAAGTCAAACAGAGCAACAAGCAGGCGCTGATCAGGTATGTCAATGAACGCACGGGTGTTCGCTTCGACCAGGACGCGCTCTTTGATGTTCAGGTGAAGCGAATCCACGAATACAAACGACAGTTGCTGAATGTCCTGCATGTGATCCATCTGTACGACAGAATTCTGCGCGACGACACAGTCGGGATGGTTCCGCGCTGCGTGCTGATCGGCGGCAAGGCGGCCCCCGGTTATCATGTGGCGAAGCTGATCGTCAAACTCATCAACGATGTGGCCGCGGTTTTGAATTCTGAACCCAAAACTCTCCAACTCCTGAAGCTGGTGTTCCTGCCGAATTACCGTGTGTCTGCGATGGAAGTCATTTGTCCGGCCACGGAACTTTCTGAACAGATTTCGACAGCCGGAAAAGAAGCTTCGGGAACCGGCAACATGAAATTCATGATGAACGGGGCTCTAACCATCGGCACCCTGGACGGGGCCAACATTGAAATCCGCGAACAGGTAGGCGACGAAAACTTCTTCCTGTTCGGACTAACGGCGGAAGAAGTGTCTGAGAAGCGCCAGGGTTACGATCCGAATTCCATCATCGCGCAGGACGAAGACATTCAGCGTGTGATGAACCTGCTGGAAGGCGGGCACTTCAATCGGTCGGAACCAGGCATCTTTAATCTGCTCACGTCAGGATTACGGAGCGGGTACGATCCATGGCTGACGATCGCCGACTTTCGCAGCTACATTGATGCGCAGAAAAAAGTCAATGAGGCGTACAAAGATCAGTCCGCATGGAATCGCATGAGTATCCTCAACACGGCGTCCAGCGGCTGGTTTTCCAGTGATCGCACGATTCAGCAGTATGCCGATGAAATCTGGAAAGTGAAGCCTGTGAAATCACGCGCCGAGAAGCTCTAAACCAGCTACCCCGGCAGACGTGCGAAGTGGTTCTGGATTTCGTTGGCCGAGTAGCCTTGTTCTCCCATTTCAAAGGCTCGTTTGACCGACACATTCAGGAGCACAATCAGACCGTAGACGAAGAGTCCGATCGCCGTCGGAAGACAGTAGCAACCCGCAATTGAAAGGAGTCCGCTGGACAATGCCACGATTCCAAATGTTCGCCCCCTGAATTTCATCATCCGAATCCCCGCCCAGATTCCGAGTACGCCGATTACAAACAAGACCAGGCCCATGCTGCCGTAAATGGCCATCATCATCCATTCAAATTCAGCAGGCATACCTCCGGCAGGCATCCCTGGCTGGCCAGGCATCCGAGCCTGTGCTTGCATCACTGCGGGCATGACAAATGCCAGGACCGACAGACCGATTCCATACAACAAGACCAATGTTCCCTGAACAATGGTCAGGATGCTCAGGGCCGTCACATGATGCACCAGCCCGCGCTGCATATCCGGCGGTAACTGAACCTGCGGCGTGTCTGAAAAGCTGTATGGGTTATGCGTGTTGGTCCCAAACGGATCGTTGCTCGACATGGACATGCTCCCTGGATCATGTTTTGGAAAAGCGGAGTGTAGAAACGTCCAGGCGGCGCGGATAGTGAAACGGACGATGGAAAAATAACTGGCGAACCTTGCCACATCCGCGTCTGAACTGACATCGTCATCGACATCGGATAAGATCCCCCGCCTGTGTCCGTAACAAAACCACTGTTTCCCGTCGAAGTGATGGAATGTCGGTCGAAAACCCGGAAGATGTCGTCGCTCAGGGTGCCAATTCTGTCGGAGTTGTCAGCACTCAG
>JAYTAK010000171.1:0-2042 GCA_043737515.1 Candidatus Kuenenia sp.
ATGCTGCTCGTCGGCTGCGACGGCGGAACCAATGCCAGCTCCGGAGTCGTCCCGGAACTGACGCGCAAGCTCTATGATCTGACGACATCCTATCAAATCGATGCGGCCCGTGCGGTTCAGTACGACCTTGTGAAACTGTTCGACACAATGATCTACTCCGCTGAATTCCCTGAAGGATTCCGCGCGGCCGTCGAACTGCGTGGATTTAAGATGGGCCATGGACGGCAGCCTTTGTCGGACAAGCAGCAGACCGACATCGGCTCGCTCAGCCGTGAATTGCAGTGCATGTTGTCCAATCACGGCTTCACGGATCAACCTGTCGGCGGCTGTCCAATCGGTGACGCCGGTGTGAATACGGCACACCCGGCAGAAGTCTCGGCCATCGTGCAGCAGGTTGTGGCTGAGCTTCATCGACGGGGTTTGATGTAGGATGACCTCGCTTAACCGCGTGCCCATCGGGCCGCGCTGGTTCTATTTGAGATTTCGTATTTGAGATTTGAGATTTGAAATACGAAGCGCGGGGCGTTGCCCACGCGGTTAAACGACTGTGTCATCCTCAACCGCTCGCGGCACAATTCAGGTGAATCACAACATGCAGACCATTCGAGTGATCGATTCCCATACCGGCGGCGAACCGACACGGATCATTGTTGAGGGCGGGCCGGATCTGGGCTCCGGACCTCTGCGCGAACGGCTGAACATTTTTCGGGAGCGATTCGACGACATCCGCTCAGCCGTGATCAATGAGCCGCGAGGTTCCGATGTGCTGGTGGGCGGATTATTGTGCCAGCCAACGGACCCGACCTGCGCGGCGGGCATTATTTTCTTCAACAACACTGGCTATCTGCACATGTGTGGTCATGGCACGATCGGACTCATGGTCACACTGCACTGGATGAAACAGCTTGGACCGGGTTCACATCGCATCGAAACGACGGTGGGAGTTGTCACGGCGACGCTGCTGGATGATCATCGAGTCACTTTGCAGAACGTTTCTTCGTATCGCAGCCGAAAGTCTGTCGCTGTCGATGTGCCGGGACATGGACCGGTCACCGGTGACATCTCGTGGGGCGGCAACTGGTTTTTTCTTGTCAGCGATCACGGTCAGGACCTGCAGTTGACGAAATGCAAAGAACTGACTGAGTTCACGCTGAAGATTCGCGCGGCTCTCGAACAAAACGGGATCACTGGCGAGGACGGCGGGGAAATCGATCACATAGAACTGTTTGGCCCGCCGACTCACGCAGATTCCGACAGTCGCAACTTTGTCTTATGCCCAGGCGGTGCCTATGATCGGTCACCGTGCGGCACGGGGACCAGTGCGAAACTGGCGTGTCTTGCGGCGGACGGAAAGCTGGCGACCGGTGCCGTCTGGCGACAGGAAAGTATTGTCGGCAGCATTTTTGAAGGCAGTTGGCAGCCGGATGAGAATTCCGCCCACAAAGATGCCATCATTCCGACCATCACCGGATCGGCATGGATCACCGGAGAATCGTCGCTGATTCTGCAGGCTTCTGATCCGTTTCGCGCCGGTATTCGATCCTGAACCCACAAGTGGGGCAGGCTTCCAGCCTGCCAGTTGAAACAAGTCATGGCAAATAAATCGCCTCATACGGTCGTCATCGGCGGTGGAGTCATTGGCGGATTCTCCGCATGGTATCTGCGACAAACCGGACGCGACGTTACGCTCATTGACAAAGGCCTTTTTGGCAAAGCGTGTTCTCATGGCAACTGCGGTTACGTCAGCCCCAGTCATGTGATTCCCCTGGCGCGGCCCGGTCAGATCGGCAAAGGCATCAAGGGAATGCTCAGCCGACAGACGGCACTGCGGATTGAACCGACGAAGCTCCTGAGTCTGTGGCCGTGGCTGCTGAAGTTTGCCAGTCGCTGCAACGAACGTGACATGATGCAGGCCGGGCTGGCCTGTCATCCGCTGCTGCAATCATCCGCCGCGCTGTATCGCGAACTGATAGCAACGCACAACATGCAGGTCGAATGGCGCACGGATGGCTTGCTGTTCGTCTATCGCGACCAGCACGAAT
>JAYTAK010000172.1:0-4775 GCA_043737515.1 Candidatus Kuenenia sp.
GGCGGCATCCGCACGTCGCTCATCATGCGCTGGCCGGGAGTGATTTCGCCGGGCATGGTGAATGAGTCGCGCGTGATCAGTCCCGATTACTTTCCGACGATTCTGGATGCGGCAGGTTTGCCACTGGAGCCTGAGCACCACAAGGACGGCGTGAGTCATCTGGCGTCGTTGAAGTCCGGCGCACCCACGGCGAACCGCCCGCTGTTCTGGCACTATCCTCATTACGGCAACCAGGGCGGCGCACCCGGTGCGGCGGTACTGGACGGTGACTGGAAACTGATCGAATGGTTCGACAGCGAGACGGTAGAGCTGTTCAACCTTGCGACTGATCCAGGTGAAAAACACAACGTCGCTGCCGACAGCCGCAAACTTGTCGAGCGATTGCAGCAAACGCTTCACACCTGGCAGTCCGAAGTCGGTGCGGTGACTTCGTCGGTCAATCCTGGTTTTGATCCGTCAAAGCCGAATGGAAGGAAATGAGGCTAGGCAGCCAGCACGTTCCGACGCGGTGAACTTTCCTGACACTACCGGATTCTATGTGCAGTAAGAAAAAACCGAGTCTAGACAGTGTCTTCAGGCCCAACGGGCCGGCGCTATGTCAGCCTGGGGCATCGCCCCAGGAAGGTAGCTGGAATGTCAGGCGGCATCGTAATCAGGACACCATGATGGTTATCAAACTGGCAGTTCCCGTGCTGCGTGTGGCGGATGTTGCTCGCTCCATTGATTGGTATCGTGAGACTCTCGCTTTTGTCGGCGACCCGTTTCCCGTCAAGCCGCCGTTCGAGTTTGCCATACTTCGGCAAGGACATGTCGAGTTGATGCTCCGGCGTGGATCGCCACCGGTTCGTGCCACACCGCGTCAATATGACTGGGACGTTTATCTGCGTCGCGAAGGCGAGGGCGAACGCTTCCGTGAAGTGTTTGCAGCCTGCAATGCTCGCGGCATCGTGACGCGTCGGTTAGAGCGAATGCCATACGGCTTGGCTGAGTTTGAGATTACCGATCCCGATGGCTATGTCATTTGTCTCAGCCAGCAGCTTGAAGACGGAAGCGATTTACCGACACCTTTCGTCTGACCAGGCAGTCTGCCGGAACGACCGCTTGTGCGGGTTTTGATATCATTGTTCCCTGCCGTCGGCAAAGTTACGACCATCGTTCGATTGCAAACGGGAGAACCGAAAGTTGGACGAGAGCAATCCATACAAGCCTCCGGTTTCCGATGAGGGCAATGCACGCCGTTTCCGGTTACAGGGCTACGCCTGGCTGCTCTTGCCGATACCATTTCTCATTTGCATTGCGATTCTGTACGGCTCCACATGGATTGGACGTATTGGGCTCGTGCATCTGTTAATGATTGGCCCGCTTCCACTTGGACTGTCGATTGCCTCTGCTATTGCGATCTCCTCCCGTCTGGTGAGTGGGCCTTGGCACCGAATCCTTATTGCTGTGTATTGCGCGGGGTTGTTTTTATTGTGGTCCTGGATTTCGACTACCTACCGCCTGAATCCGTTCCCCTAGCCTGAACTGCACACGAAGCAGGCCGGATCAAGACCGCCGCCAATGCCGGAACAGCGCAAACCTGAGCTTCTCGTTGTGACACCTTGTCATGGGGATCTTGATTTAACTGGCGGTCGATGCTCCGGCAATCATTCGGTTTGCTCGGTCCGGCCTACGATCATGTGCGTAATGCACACCAAAGGTCGCTTGTTTCGGGCCGAGTCGCCGGACAACTCAACCGCTGACCGTTACCGTCCGCTCTGTGCCTTCTCTGACGAAGGCGGCGCAATCTCTGCTGGCGGCGAGGAGGCGGGCCAGCCTTGCCAGTCCACGGGTTTGCCGTCGATCTTCGGTCGTGCCACACTGGCCAGCATGAAATTCGGCAGGGTGAGTCCGAAGTCCGATGTGATCGCGCACAAAGGAACCGCTTGGTGGAATCGCTCGATGCCTGCTGGGGTGACTTTGGTTTTCGTCACAAAAATGTTGCGCAGCGACACGAGTTTTTGCAGGTGTTCGAGACCGGCGTCGGTCAGATCGCCATCCGTCAGGGTGATGGTGGCGATCCCATGATTCCCGCTCAAGCTCTTGGCCAGTTCGTCGGCCTCGCGTTGTCCTTCGGCGGCGAAATGGTACGAGTCCAGCAGTTTGAGTTTCTCGCGGTCGTCTGCCGAAAGTTGGACGGTCGATGGAATTTTCCGTACGTCGAAAGACCACACACTGCCATCTTCTAAGTCGGCCTCCGTCAGCAGCTTCGTGCGCGGCTGCCAGTAATTGACGCCGCCGTAACATTCGACTCCCAATTCTACGAGATGTTTCGCCGCTTCGTGAACGGGGTCGCGGCCCACCGTGCGGTACTTGCCCATCCAACCCACCACAATCCTCAATTGGCCATGTCGGGCCTGCACTGCGGCCAACTTGTCGTCATCCACGGAATCGGGAGTCGTCAGCAAAATGGTTCGAAGCTGTGGGGCCTCGGCCAGCAAGGTGATGTCCGGCGGCTGAGGCCCGTAGATGTTGAGTGTGCGCAACGCCGGCAGGTGACGGACAAACTCCAGCCGGTCGTCAACCATGTCGCTGCTGATTGACAAATGATCGAGGGTTGAGATTCGACCAAGTTTTGGGAGTGCCGACGTTCGAAGGTTCTTCTGATCGCTCAATATGAGGGTTTTGAGACGGGGCAGTCGTGCCAACAGTTCAATCGCTTGATGATCGACGGTTCCTCCACCGATAGTTAAGTTTTCGATGTATCGACAGCGAGTGAGCCGTTCCAGATCCGACTCCGTTTTCACCTGCGAGTGTGCCATCCTCAGGCTGGTGATCACGAACGGTTCTGCCGGCAGCGGTTTCGCGTCGCCCGACGCTCCGTAGGGAATCCACTGCCAGTCAGGACTGGGAGCGATTTCCATGCTTCCCTTGTTCGCCTGCACCCACTCGGCCGCCGCCCGTTCGGCAGCGAAGTCGATGGGATCGCTGGCAGATGCCAACGGTGGGATCGTCACAGACTTGGGCAGCGCTGGCCCCGTCAGCTTCAACGCCTGTCTCACGGCATCGACCGTCAGCGCAGCCCGAAACCCGATGGCGAAGTCACGGCGTGTCGGGACATGAGAGAAGCGACTCGATGACCGGCAGAGCGATGCGAGGTGATACCAACTGCCACCCCGACTCACGCGCTGGGAACTGGTCAACTTGCTGTTCCGGGGGTCGATGGCGGGCTGATCCTGAAACTCGCGATAACTGGTGGGTTCCCACCCGTCCTCGACCCATTCCCAGACATTGCCGTGCAGGGCGTCAAGGCCGAAAGGATTGTCTTTCAGATCGCCGACCGCATGAGTCCGACCTCCCGCGTTCGTGGCGAACCAGCCCGCCTGCACCAAGGTCTCGGGCTGGTCTCCACTCCAGTACCCGTGCATCGTTCCCGCACGACAGCTGAACTCCCATTCGGCCTCCGTGGGTAAGCGATAGCCGGTGCCGTGGAGCGGAGTCACCGTCTCGCCCGCTCGGAAGGAGAAGGGCTTCAGTGTCTCTGTCTGGCTCAGCTTGGCACAGAACTCGGACGCATCGTTCCAGCTCACCGTTTCTACCGGGTGACTGGTGGTCTCCATCCCGGCAACGGCGTCTTTCCCACTCCCCACGGGAGTGAAGAACGAGGGATTCGTCCCCATTACTTTTTCGTACTGGGCTTGCGTCACCTCATGGAGACCGAGGTAGACCGGCTGCGTCAGGATGACCTTGTGCTGAGGGGCTTCGCTGTGAAAGAGATCCTTCCAACCTTGGTCCTCGACGACGGTCTGGATCGCCGCCTCAATCTCAGCGGGAGATCCCCCCATCAGGAACTCGCCGGGCGGGATGAGGCGGAACTGCATGCCGATGCTGTTGGTGTACTCGACCGGCACGCCGAGGTACTTGGCCCAGGCTTCCTGGTGCTGTTGGGCTTGCTCGGCATCAAACGGCGCGATCGCCGGAGCCGGTGCATCGGCGGGCCAGCCGTGCCAGCCGGTGGTTGGATTCGTAGCAGAAGTCGGGAGACTTCTGGCGTCTTCGCTGGGGTCGGCAGATGTCTGACGACTTCTGCTACGGTCGGCCCAAGTGGCTCCGATGATCTTGCCGTCGTGGCCATTTCCGGCGACGTCCTTGAGCACATCGCCGCTGCCTTGGGCGAAGTCGTACAGAGCCAGCGTTTGGTCATCGCTCGCGACGCTCGTCACCGGGGCGAAGTTGTCGGTGTACCTCGCCACCTTCGAAATGCGGACCTGGTCGATCTGGCCCTCGAAGAATTTCTTGTCGTCCCCGCTGCTGCCGATTCTCAGGCGACTGAACTTCCACTGCATTGCCTGGCGGGCGGCGGAGCTGCGTTTGCCTTGCCAGATGCCATTGACGTAATAGTGCATGTGCGTCCCGTCAAAGACGAGGGCTCGATGCTGGCGTAGGCCGACCCCGAGCGGGGCGACCACGTTGGCGAAACCGGGTTGGCCAACGATCTGAGCGCCACTCTTGCGCATGCCGGGGTCCGCCTGGCTGTCGTCGTAGAGTCCCATCAATTCGAGAGTCGTGGCGTCACCGCCGAACAGGGTAATGATGTTTCCGTTGTCGCTCTGGGCCTCCGAGGTGACGAACGCTTCGATCGTGAATTGGGGGTAGGACCAGTCGATGGGGATCTCGACGTAGTCATCCTTGCCGTCTAAGTTCAGACCGGTGGCGAGTTCCGTCGCGGGGAGGGTCGGGATCGCGGGCCAGTACCAGGCGTTGAACGCGGTGCTGAGATGGCGTCCGAACAGGAT
>JAYTAK010000173.1:0-4760 GCA_043737515.1 Candidatus Kuenenia sp.
AATTCCTCTGACAGGGCCAAAACTTCTGGTTGGTCGGCGCTCAAGCTGCGACATCAAGCTGGATTTCCAGAACGTATCGTCGCACCATTGCGAATTTGAACTCCGCGATGGTTACTGGAATGTTCGCGACCTCGGCAGCAGCAACGGAATCAAAGTCAACGGCGAACGCTGCAGCTCCAAATGCATCACCCCCGGCGACGTGGTGACGATCGCCAAGCATGCGTTCACCATTCAGTACGAAGTCACGGGAGATGGTCCTGCACCAGAGGAAGAGGATACCTTCGCCCGCAGTCTGATGGAAAAGGCCGGCTTGGAAGTCGAACGCCGTCAGATCAAAGTCCCTGAGGCATCTCGTGCATCATCCACACGCGTCAAACAGACTCGCCGCGCATCGAGCGAAGATGACTTCATTATGGACTGGCTGAACGAAGAATAGGCCTGAATCCGACGACGATGCTCTGGGATGCATCCACTTTCGGTCGCCTTGCCTTTCCGAAAGAGTTCCCCGCGTCGGATGCAAATCGCCAGACAGTTTTGTCTAATACCGGTCTGTCCCACCTCATCTCGGGGACTGTCGTTTTAATCGTTTAACGGCAAGCCGCAGGCGTCGTTGCCAGGTTTCGCCTGCGCCTGCGGCTCGCTGTTAAACGAAAAATGCCCACCGTGGACATTAGAACGACAGTCCCGTCATCCAAGGGAGAAACTCAGTGAAGATTCGAGTCGTTTTGGCAGCCTGTGTGCTGCTCGTGCCGTCCGTGGCGTCGGCAGAATTGAAGTTGCCGAACATTTTTGGCGACCACATGGTTGTGCAACAGAAAATGCCGGTCAAAGTCTGGGGCTGGACAAAGCCCGGGCAGGAAGTCATCGTGACGCTGGCGGAAAAATCGGCAACCGGAAAAGCCGGAGATGACGGTCGGTTTGATGTGGCGCTTCCCGCAGTTGATGCGGGTGGCCCATACACGCTTGAGATCAAAGCAGACGAAACACGCACTCTTAATGATGTGCTCGTCGGAGAAGTCTGGATCTGTTCCGGCCAGTCCAACATGCAGTGGAACGTTGCCAACTCAACGGACCCGGATCTTGAACGGCTGACGGCCAAACATCCGACAATCCGCATGATCAACTTTCCACAAGTCGGAACACAGGAACCTGTACTGACACACGATCGACAGTGGATGGAATGTACGCCGGACACGGTCAGCAGCTTCTCGGCGGTGGGCTATTTCTTCGCACGGCAGTTGAATGAAACGATCGACGTTCCCATCGGGATGATCAACAATGCGTGGGGTGGATCTGCGTGCGAAGCATGGATCAACCGCGATGTGCTCAACGCTGATCCTCAATTCGCTCCGATGATGGACCGCTGGACTGGCATGGAAAAACAATTCGCTGAACTTTCTGCAAGGTCAGATCTGAATGAAGAGGAAAAGAAAACGCTGCAGAATCTGAAGGGTCAGATGAGTGGCAATCATCGCCCCGCCAATATTTACAACGGAGTGCTCAAATCACATCTGGGTTACACCATACGCGGTGCGATCTGGTATCAGGGTGAAAGCAATGCCGGGCGCGCATATCAGTATCGCGAATTGTTTCCGCTGATGATTTCCAACTGGCGTCAGGAATGGGGCCAGGGCGACTTTCCGTTCTACTGGGTGCAACTGGCTGATTACAAGCCTGAAACGCCGGAACCGGCTGAGAGTGATTGGGCAGAACTGCGTGAAGCTCAGACAATGACAATGGCGAAGTTGCCGCACACAGGCGAAGCCGTCATTATCGACATCGGCGAAGGCAGGGACATTCATCCCAAAAACAAGGTCGATGTGGGACGTCGTCTTGCGCGCTGGGCGCTGGCCAACGAATATGGCATTGCGGTGCCGTTCCATAGCCCTCAGTACAAGAGCATGGAAAAGCAGGGGGCAAAGATCGTGCTGACTTTTGATCATGTGGACGGTGGATGGCGTCCGTTTGATGTCAATCAGCCCGTTGGTTTCGCCATTGCTGGTGCAGACAAAAAATTCGTTCAGGCCGACGCCGCAATCCAGAAGGATGGTCGGATCGAAGTCTCCAGCTCCGCGATCGCCGACCCCGTGGCCGTGCGCTACGCATGGGCTGACAATCCAGTCTGCAACATGTACAGCGGCGCTGGTTTGCCGATGACACCGTTCCGAACGGACGACTGGCCTGGCGTAACGCTGAATAACAAATAAGAACCTTTGCGGACGCTGTTGCCCCCATGATTGAGCAGCTTGAATTTTTCCTGCTGGGGCTGGCGACGGTGCTCGATACTGTCCTGCTGCTGGCCACACTGGAACCTGTGAATCGTTCACAGGTTTCCGTGTGGCTTAAGGCACTCGTCGGCGGTTTGTGGACGTGGCACACGAGCAGTTTCCTGCACACAACGCTGCTGGATGCTGTCGGTCCGGTTTCGCGAATTTTCGATGCCGCCTGCATGATCGGCATGACATCAGGCCTGCTGATCCTGCCTTCCGCCATGCTGCATTCGGCATTGCGTCTCAATCAAACGGGATTGGTTCCACATCCGCCGCGACGGCTGTGGTACGCCCTCCTGTACCTGCCAATGTTCGCACTGCCTTTTGCCGGGTGGCTGATCTGGAACTCCGCACACCTGGATTTTGTCAGCCGTGTCGAACCACTCAAACAGGGCTACCTGGTCTGGCTGGTTGTGGCAAATCTCTTCTCAGCAGCCGGGTTCCTGCGGCTTCGGTCGCGGCTCGGCGTCCCCGGAGCACACTCGTTCTTCCTGCAGTTATCGATCGTGCTGGTGTTGCAGACGATCCTTGCCGCGACGTATGCGATGCTGGCCCGTGAATCCGAATTTGCTGCATCACTGCGAATCGCGACGAACCTGCTGCCTCTCTTTCCGGCACTCCTGTTCACATGGTATGTCCTGCGACAACGCATGCTCCCGTTGGTCATTGAACGGACGCTGGCCTACGGCGCAGCGCTGGCGATCGGACTGTTGCTGCATCGGATGACGATCTCGCGATACTCCGCGAAGCTCGGCGATCGATTCAACCTCGACATGGTTCTGCTGGAAGCGCTGATTGTGCTGAGTCTGATCATGGCCGTTCGCCCTCTGCGGCAGCGGTTGCGAGAATCACTGCGGCACTTGTTCGGTCGCAACATCCTCAGCGTTCGCGAATCCACCCGCCGTCTTTCTTTACAGATCGCGCAGGAATCTCATCAGGCACCGTCGCAACTACTCGACTGGTTCGCCACCGTGGTGCCCCAGGAATTGCAGCTCGACTGGATTCGCATTGTGCTGTACGCTGGCATCGAACCGCATTTGAACGCAAGCGATAATTCCTCGGACTCGACCGTCGATGTGCGGACGCCCGGCAAATCTGGTCCGTCGGGTCCTGACAGTAATGCACAACATGATCTGCAGCAGATTCACCGGGGCATGACGACCAAAGGAGCGACCCGTGTCAGTCGAGGCGACGCTTCTGCTCAGGATCTGCAGATCCAACTGATTAGCCTCGGAGCGCTGCATGCATTCGCCCTTCGCTTTCATGCGGTCGATGGCCTGCTGCTGCTGGGTCCACGGACTCGAAACGACACATTCTCTGACGAGCAACTGGCCGCTCTGTCGCTGTTGTTCGATCAGTTTGCCGCCACGCTGCACAATCGCATACAGGAACTTGCACGGCTACGAGCAGAGCGAAAGGCCATGCAGCAGGAAAAACTGTCCATGCTGGGACTGCTGGCCGGATCGCTGGCTCACGAACTTCGCAATCCGTTGTCGTCCATGCGCACCATCGCGTCACTGCTGGCCGAGGACCTGGGACAGTCCGATGAACGCACAACCGACGTGCGCATGATCATCAGTGAGATCGATCGACTGAATCAGACGACTCAGCGGCTGCTGGAGTTCTCGCGACCGTCGGATGATCAGATTCTGACCGTGGCACCGGATGCCGTTCTGCTGCGACTCGCCGGAATCCTGTCGCACGTGGCGCGTCAGTGGCATGTGACGCTTGATGTGGAACTCAATGCCACAAACGTCAGGATCACCGCCACCGATGCCAGCTTCAGCGAGATCTGTTTTAATCTCATCCGAAATGCAATTGAGGCCGTCCGCGATTCGCCCACGCCTCGCGTGCATGTCACGTCCGCGATCGTGGACGAGCTGTGTATCGTGACAATCAGTGACAACGGTCCAGGTATCGACCAGGCAATGCGTGATGCCATGTTTCAGCCGTTCGTCACCGGAAAATCAGACGGGACAGGACTTGGTCTGTACATTGTTTCCGAACGCATCGCGGAGTTGCACGGACGAATTCAATGTCGCAGCGGCAATGATCGCGGAACCGTGTTTGAAGTCTCGCTTCCCGTGGCAATCTGAGCCGTACCTCAGGAGCTGCGCAAGATTAATCTTTGCAATCAGGCTGAGTTGCAAGCGCGAAACTCGAAATCCGAAATTCGAAGGAAACTCTCGTTGGACAGCGCCACTTTCCGAAGTAAGTCGAGATTTTGATTGTGTTTCGCCGAACGAAAAAGTAATCGTAGGGTGCGTGAAGCGGAGCGCAACGCACCATTTTTGGAAAACGTGAGTGACTGGTGTGTTTCGCTAACGTTGCATACACCTTGCAAACTCCCAGCGCGGGATTCGCCCGCAACCCTTTGGTTAATGGCGGGACCCAGAAACACAGAAGACAAAAAAATTGGTGACAAAAAAATGGGAGCAAGAAATACTTTCATTCTGCTCAGCAAGCGTTCAGATTGTTGTTTTTCTGAGA
>JAYTAK010000174.1:0-4756 GCA_043737515.1 Candidatus Kuenenia sp.
ACGGCCAGCAGCGTGTCTGCTTTCTTCTTTGCCGCAGCCAATGCACTTGTTCGGACCGTTTCTTTCTGTCGATCCAAATCACTGCTCCAGTAGTCGAAGGTGACAATTTCCGCCTGGCCATTCCGAAAAGCGCGATCGATCGCGGCCATGGCGTCCGCTTCGGTTTTTACAGCAACATGCAGGTTGATCTGCATTCGGTACCCGACATGTTTCTGGAGTCGCACGCGAGACCACCCTTCAAAATCTTCACTGAGACTCCAGCCGTAGCGAGGAAGGACAGAAATGAAATCTTCGACAATGTTTTCTGCCGGAATGTTCAGCGATTTCCAGTCAGCCATCACGCCGTCAATTCTCGCGGTCAACAGTTTGCGGCATTCTTCCGCAGTCTCCCCCTCGCTCGTCAGAGCAAACACGACGCGGATCTGCTCGGGGACAACGCGCTGCTCCGCAGTGCCGGTGATCTTGATGACACTGAGTGCCGATTCCGGATCGAGCGGGTCGTCATCCGTGCCGGGTGCCCACTCATACGTCGATTCATACTTGTTGTCGCTTCCGCTGTTGTAACCGCCACTACCTCCAAATCCCTGAGCGCAGGCCTGAGACATCATTTGAGTCCCCAACACGAAAGTCAGGCTGAGGGCGATGAACGGGAATCGTTGAGTCATTTTTTGTGTCTCCCTGTTATAGAATCAGACCGCAGAGATTCACGCCGCATCGGGAATTCTCCTGCGACCGATCTCAGCGAATGCAACCGATCATGCTAACGTGTTTTCGAGAGTTGGGGAAATCCTGTTGCCATCCAAAATGCAGAGGGGTCGGTGCTCTGCACAATTACCGAAGTGCCGAACAATTCCGTTCGCGATCATGCGAAAACAACGCCGCAGGGTGGTGAGAATGATCCGCCCGTGAAGGCGTCTCCGCTGTTCTGAATCCTGAATCCTGCCCCTGAATCCTGCTCATTGTGAGAATGATCCGCCCATGAAGGCATCGCTGTGTTGCTGCCAATGAATCTCAGTCGGCGGAGCGACTGAGCTACGTAGGCGAGCCGCTCCGTCGGATCGCGCGCGACACGGCGGGCGAAGCCCGCGCCAGGAATCTGTCGTTATTGTGCCTTCTTCAGAAAATCTTTAAATTTCTTCTAAGCAACGAAGCTGGCCGTCGAATCACGTCCCCATGCTGCGGGAACTGAGCCCGCAAAAAAAACGTGTGGCACCCCGGTGAGGAGAATTGAAATGTTGAAGAAAATCGTAGTTGGTACAGCATCGCTGGCTTTGGCTGGTGGTCTGTTGTTGGGTTCGGATGCCTTTAGTTACCTGCGAACCTTTGGTGGTCAGGTGCGGCAGGCTGTAAAGTCTGAGATTTCGGTCGAGTTTGAACTCGATCGCATCCGTGATGAAGTGGACAATCTGGTTCCCGAGATTCGTCGCCACATGACGATCGTCGCGGAACAATCCGTCGATGTGAAAGATCTGGAACGTGATCTGACGGACAAAGAAGCGTCACTTGGCAAGCAGAAGGATGCCATCCTTGCTCTGCGAAGCGACCTGGAAAGCGGTAGCACTTCGTTCACTTACCGAGCTGTCTCATACAGCCGCGGGGAAGTCGAATCGGATCTGGCTCATCGCTTCGAAACATTCTGTTCAGTTGAAGAAGCCGTCAAACGCGATCGGCAGATTCTGACGGCACAGCGTGATACGCTGCGAGCCAACCAGAAGAAGCTGGAAACTCTGTTGTCCCGCAAGCAGGATCTGGTTGTGAAGGTCGCTCAGCTCGAAGCACGTCTGAAGCAGGTTCAGGCAGCCGAAGCGATCAATTCGATCGAGATCGATGATTCACAACTGGCACATGTGGAAAAGATGATCAAAGACATGAATCACGCCCTGGATGTGCGTGAGTCAGTACTGGAGTCCGAAGGCACCGTGTTCGGTGGCATTCCGGTGAATGAAGAAGTTACACCGGCGAATGGTGACATTGTCGGAGAAATCGACTTGCACTTTGGTCTCGAGAGTGACGATACGGTGGCGGAAGTCAGTACTCAGCCATCGATCTGACCAGCATTCATCGTCAGCGAGCCGGGTGCCGTCGGGCCTCGGACAAACTGCAGCAACTCAGGACGAACGCTGCAGGGGCGCTGGCGAGACTGGAACAATCACGCGGAAATGACTTCCGCAACATGACCGGGACACACATCGCTCCGGGCTCGCAGTTTGCTCGGGCTCGGAGTTTTTTTGTGTGTTGAGCATTCGAGAGTTGATCAAAGTTCATCAAGACAGATCGACACTTGCGACAAAAGTAGCCATCACTCTCTGAGTGATGAAGCCCAGCCAGAAAACGCGAGCGTTTTCTGGCACCGTCACTCGGAGAGTGACGCCTACTTTGACTGTTGCCGCAAGTGTCCGGATCGGATTTCTGCGATCGCAGAATGGAACAACCGGCGACCAGCCGAGCTGGCCCACCACTGAGATGTGGTGAAAACGCCGGGCTGTTGCTCGCTGGTCCCACCCTGTGAAGGCTTTACAATGATCCAGCCTGCTGTTGATAAATCGATTGATCGAAATCTCGCGGCGGCGGAGTCAGCGGAACGCAGAGAATTGAAGTGGCCTATGCCGACGGATCGTTACATGTTGTGGATCGACGGGGTGGGAGCCTGGCAGTTGTGCGTCGGTTCTCAGTTTTTGATCGGCGGTCCCACGCTCGAAGACAAGTCGGCCGACATCTGCCTGATGGCCAACCTGTCCCGCCGACATGCGTCACTTTTGCGAAATGGAGAAGATTGGTTCATCCATCCACACGGTTTGACCGTTGTTTCGGGTCGAACGGTCACGGGGCCGACGTTGCTGCGAACCGGCGATGAAATCTGCCTTGCGGAACGAGTTCGGCTGGGTTTTCGCATTCCCAGCGTGCTCGCAGGGTCGGCTTTGATAGATTTTGAAAGTCCCCATCGTCCAGCCCACTCGGTCAATGGTATCATTCTGATGACGGACAGTATTCTGCTGGGGCCTCGAAAGGATCATCATGTGTGCTGTCCGGACTGGCCGGAACTTGTCGTGATTTATAACCAGGACGGCGTATTAAGGTGTCGATCGAAAGCCATCCTGACCGTCAACGGAGTACGAGTGCGGGATTCCGCCGCCCTGAGCGACGGAGCAATTGTTTCAGGCGATGACTTTCGGTTTCGAATCGAGAAACTGAAAGCATAGTGTGTTTGGACATTTCAGCGGAACGACGCAAGCGGCCTGTTGATTTATTCTGGATTTCTACGTGGGGTAAGCTTCCAGCTTGCCATCGCGGAATGAAAACTCAATGCTTTTTGAGAAGACTTGACAAGCTGGAAGCTTATCCCACCTTAAATCAACAGACCGCTGGCCACCGGTAACAGTTTTAGTCGGAAGAGAGTTATGAAGTTTGCACTCGCACCCGAATCCAGACCGCTGGAAGGTTACACTATCAAACGCGCGATTCATCGCGGTGGGTTTGGTGAAGTGTACTATGCACTGACCGACGCCGGTAAAGAAGTTGCGCTGAAGCTGCTGCACAACAATATGGAAGTCGAGCTGCGCGGCGTATCGCAGTGCCTGAATCTGAAACACCCGAATCTGGTCACGATCTTTGATATGCGGCAGGATGCCGACAAAGATCACTGGATCATCATGGAGTATGTCGGCGGCAAGGGACTGTACGAAGTGCTGCAGGAGAATCCGGCGGGCCTGCCGCTGAATGAAGTCTTTCGCTGGCTGCACGGAATGACGGCTGGTTTGAGTTTCCTGCATGATCGCGGGCTGGTGCATCGCGACCTGAAACCTGCCAACGTGTTCAGTGACGCAGATCAGGTGAAGATCGGTGACGTCGGATTGTCGAAGTACATTTCCGAAAGCCGACGCAGCGCGCAGACGCAGAGTGTGGGAACGGTTTACTACATGGCGCCAGAGGTGGCTCGGGGACGTTACGGTCGCGAAGTGGATGTGTATTCACTGGGTGTCATCCTGTACGAAATGATCACGGGTCGCGTGCCGTTTGAAGGTGAAACAACGGCTGAGATTCTGATGAAGCATCTGACCGCAGAACCGGACTTGTCAGTGCTGCCCGAGAAACTGCGTCCGGTGCTGGCGGCGGCGCTGGAAAAGGATCCGGATCGACGCATCAGCGAGGTGGAAGAACTGGAACGTCGCTTCCGCAAGGCGATTGAAGAATCCGGATTTGCCGTCGAGAAGCCGACGCCTGTTTACGCTTCAAAGCCATCGGCAAAGAAGTCAGCGACTGCACTGGCCACGACCCTGGTTGGCAGTGTGCAGGTGTCGCCGACTGCTAAGTCGAATCACATTGCCACGCAGTGGAATTATGCAGTGTGGTTCTGGAACACGCGGGTGCCGACTCCGGCGAAGTGGGTGCTGTGCGGTGCCGTCTTGTGGCTCATTTTACAATCGGGAGCCTTTCGCCCGCTGACGGCTGGAGGCGTGATTGGCGGACTTGCGTACCTGGTGTATCGCACGTTCTTTATGAAGTCGCAGCCGAGCCGCACGAATCAGGTCGTGGCCTCGCCGCCACGGCCACCGCATCCTGGAGGGCCGCCGATGTCGGCGACTCAGATGCCCGGGCCGGCGCAGGCCGCGCCGGTCATGGTGGGGGCTCAGCCGCGATACGTGGCACCGGCACCTCAGCCATTCCCGGTTTCCGCGATCGTTTATACTCCGGCAACCGTGCGACAGATTCCCGGCGGTCAGCGCGCGACCGATATCACAACATCGTTGTCCGTGGC
>JAYTAK010000175.1:0-4756 GCA_043737515.1 Candidatus Kuenenia sp.
CATCTATGACTTTGTCTCGCGACGCGGCGGTGGTCTGCTGATGATGGGTGGCCAGGAATCATTTCGTCAGGGCGACTTCGATCGCACGCCGATCGGAGAGATGCTGCCGATCGATCTCAGCCGAGAAATGAAACCGCCAACAACCGGCGTGCGTCTGAGCCTGACGCGTGATGGTTGGCTCCAACCGTGGGTGCGGCTGCGATCCGATGAGGGAGCGGAGGAAGAACGACTGAAATCAATGCCTGAGTTTCTGACATTGAATTCCGCTGCGTTTGTACGTCCCGGTGCGGTCGTGATGGCTGAAGTCCAGGATGCGGACGAGAATCGCTGGCCCGCGCTGGTTGTGCAGCGATTCGGCAAAGGGCGAACTGCCGCACTCTGCGTCGGTGACTTCTGGCGCTGGCGGCTGAGCGAAGGGCTCCGAAAACTGCATCGTCTCGATATGCCCGTTTCTGGTGCCGATCTGGACAACGGGTCGTCTAATCCGCCAGGCACGGCAACGGAAGACCTGGCAGACCACGCGCGTGCGAGCCGGCAAATGATTCGCTGGCTGGTGGCCGATGTGCCGAAACGCATGGATGTGTTCGTCAAGGAGGATGCGACACTCGGAACAGGATCAGTGAAGCTGACCGCATTTGTGCGAGGCACCGACTTTGAAGCACGCGAAAATGCCGATGTGAAGTTTTCTGTCGTCGGACCAGATGGACAGACGTTCGAACTTACCGGAGAACCATCGGACTCGGTGGCCGGACAGTTCGAGACATCCCTTGCCGCCAGCCAGCCAGGCGCATGGCAGTTGTCAGTCTCGGCGACCGTGTCAGATGACGTGTCCGCAGTGCCACTGGTCGCAACAACAGGCTGGGCCAGTCAGCCGGATCAGAAAGAAATGAAGTCGGTCCAGGTCGATCGCACTTTTCTCGAGCAGTTGGCACAGATCACAGGTGGTCGAGTTGTTCCCTTGAGCAGCCTTGAAAACTTCATCAGCGGTCTGCCTCAAAGCAACGCGCCACTGGTTGAGATCTGGTCATGGCCGATCTGGCACTCGTGGTGGATCTTTCTGATAGCCATCGCCTGCCTTGCCACAGACTGGACGCTCCGCCGCCGCAGGGGATTGCCATGATTCGCATGTTCGCTTCGGTCGGTGAGCGGCGGGCGTCAGCCCTCCGGTACATCGTCTGCCTGCTGTGTACCATTCAGATCGCTGTCGCTCAGGAACCCTTGACGTCGCCGCAGCCAGCACGCCAGGAACTAATCGTCGTCGTCGGGGCTCCGGGCACGGACGAATACCGGGCGACCTTTGAGGCATGGGCAACTCGATGGAAGGTCGCAGCGGAACGAGCCGCTGCCGACTGCACGTCGATCGGTGCTGGTGATGACTCAACTGCCGACCTTGAAGAACTCACTGCCGCGCTGGCTGCATCAATTGCAGTCGAAACAACAGAACCGCTCTGGATCGTGTTCATCGGCCACGGCACGTTCGATGGCCGGACAGCCAGTCTCAATCTGAACGGGCCGGATGTTTCATCTCAGCAAATGGCGGACATGCTGCGGCCTGCCAAGCGTCCGATCGCTTTCATTGCCTGTACATCGTGTTCGTCACCGTTCATCAATGCCCTCTCTGCGCCCGACCGAATCGTGATCAGCGCGACCAAGGACGGCAATCAGATTCAGTATTCCCGTTTCGGCGATGCCATGTCGCAGGCGATCGGCGGACTGGATGCCGACATCAATCGCGATGGCCAGACGTCGTTGCTGGAGGCATGGCTGTTCGCATCACGTCGCACGGCAGAGTTCTATACCACCGAAGGACGCCTGGCGACTGAACATGCATTGCTGGATGACAACGGCGACATCAAGGGCACTCGAGCCGAAGTTTACGAAGCCGATCGACTGAAGACGAATGTCGAGAACGCCGATCAGCTCGATGGTGCCCAGGCAGCACGCTGGAATTTCATTCGCAGTGACGAGGAACGCCGCTTAACACCCGCACAACGCCGGACTCGCGACGATCTGGAACGGCAACTGGAAATGTTACGACCCAACAAGGACAAACTCGACGAAGCAGAATACCTGCTGCAACTGGAAGCCATCCTGGTCCCGCTTGCCCGACTTTATGAATCGATTGATTCGCCCGAGGCAGCAGCAGAGCCACAAAAAAAATAAGTCCCATACGACGTATGGGACTTATTTGAAGTTGGACAATCGACGAACGTGATCCTTCTGCCTATCGAACTCGAGGACTTCCGGCTTCGTTCGCTTCTGGCTTCTCAGTGGCCTTTGATTTTTCTCGAACGTTGCTTTCGGCAGTGGTCGTCATCATCTGGGCTTCCTGGATATTCTGAGCGTTGAAATAGTATTGGACACTCAGGATGCCGCGAACGTTCTTCGCTTCCAACTGCTGCCAGCTCATGTTGTCCGTGCGAGTCCAGATCGCAGCCTGGGCTGAATGTTGATTGCCGCGTCCGGTTCCTACCATGCGAATGAGTTCTGCCAGGACTTCATCCTTTGTATACTCTTCAACAGGTACGAGTTTGTATTCCAGGCGAGCCGATGGATCTGGCTTGCCATGATTCAGACAGGCTGACACATAGGGAACTCGCACAGTGCGTTCGGCCGGAATCGAAAAGAATCCGCCACCACCCTGCTGACCTCCGCCGCCCTGGCCACCGCCTCCAAAACCGCCGCCACCCTGTTGACCGCCACCCATACCGCCGCCAGCATTTTGATTTCCACCGCCACCGCCACCCTGGCCGCCGCCCATTCCGCCGCCACCCATCCCGCCGCCGCCCATCATTCCACCGCCACCGCCACCAAATTGTTTCAGCACCTGAACGGCGACAAACGCTTCTGGAAATTCAACAGTGACAGGTTCCTCTGTGGTATTTGTCACCAGGAGAAATCCGCCATTGGCATCCTTGGGAACGAATCGCGTTTCAAGTTGTCCGTCGTCCATCCCCTTAAAGAATTCGATCTTTTCGGCAGACGGATCAAACTTTGGCTTGGTAATCACTGGCTTCCGAGCCTCGGACGGTTTTGTTCCGGCCGCAGAGTCAGAAGACAATGCCATCACGCTGGCAAGGGCTCCGAGAAAGAGCAACGATCGACTGAAAATAGAATGGTTGAGCTGCATCGAATAACTCCTGACCGCTGCGACGTAAGGGGAATCAACTTCCGAACAGCCGGAAGTCAACTGCCGCGTTTTGACTAAAAACGCAATATCTCCGCAGGGATCAGGGAGCTTATCGCAATTTTCCTGGTGATCACAACAAAAAAGTCGCCGACTCGCACAAACTCCGTCGCTATCTCCTCCCGCAAATCCGACAACGTGATCACTTGCGAATCTCCCGAATCTACGCATCCCGCAGGACAATCCGCCTGTAACAGTCAGATAACAGGCAGGTTTTTCCGGAAAAACACCTCGCTATCATCTCTCCAGGCACAGATCAGAACTCTCCGGCCCCCACAATCCCCGCTCACTGACCGCAAGACAGCAAGATCGCGACCAACCGCACTCAAAGAATTTCTGTTCAACACGCATTTTTTCTTGCTGTTTTCAACAACCCTGCCGAATCCCGAGCAAATTTCCCCAATGCACCATTTGATTTTCTGTCCCTTCGCCGATAAATTCCTTTCATCGGACGATTAGCTCAGTTGGTTAGAGCGCCACGTTGACATCGTGGAGGTCGTTGGTTCGAGCCCAATATCGTCCACTCGTATCACCGTAAGGACTTACGTCAGTTTTGGCGGAGTCATTTTTGGTTGGTTCTCGACGGAACTGACACAAATCTGACACAGGCCATGATCACGGATTCGGCCAGAAGTTGTTCATTGGAGTCGTACAGAGAGAAGCTCGGGCCAAAGGCCTGAAATGTGACAGCCCAGGGCATCGCCCTGGGAAAAATGGATCGCGACATGAAAAACCACGAAGGGCCGAAATGATGAGGCATTCCTCCAGCCCGCCCCTTTAAATCCTTTCCAACAACTCCGCGTTTTGCGCGCATCTTTTCGACCGCTGTTCTTTGGGATTTCGAAATTCGGGTTTCGGATTTGCGGCTTCGCCGCGCTAGGGTATTCGTGTCCGAGATTGCCCGATCCCTGGGACGATGCCCTAGGCTTTCACATTGTGCCGCGTTGCGGCAGTCTGCATCCCAACCCCCCCCACGCTCTTTTGCAAGTCCGAAACACTGAACAGCCGCCATCGCCATCGCCATCCACACGTATGGCCGAATTGGTGATCAAGGCCTCTTGTTGTGCCGCGAAGATTATCAGCTTGCTCTCCACAGACGGCGGGGCGGGTGCGACAAGAAAATTGGTGACAGAAAAATGAATCTTGGCGCGGGTTTCGCCCGCACCCCAACGAAGCCACGCTCGCCATGAGCGTGGGTTTCCGCTGGATCTCCCACGTTCTGCCGCACGTGGCTACAAAGTTGCTCGCACGGTCCGCGACTGCAGTAAAGTGGCACGCTAAAATCTTCTCAGGAAAACAAAACTCTGAACGATTGCTGAGCAGAATGAAAATATTTCTTGCTCCCATTTTTCTGTCACTAATCTTTCTGTCGTCTGTGTTTTTGCGTCCCGGCTTTAACCAATGGGTTGCGGGCAAAGCCCGCGTTGGGTTTCGCCCCAAGTGGACACTGCGAGCGCGGCCGGCTGGGCATGCGGTTAAACTTATTTTCCGCAACCTTAAAGATAAACGGGGCTTAGACTTGCGCTTCCTGCCTAAACTGCCAGGCTTAGCGCATGGATCCATTTACTT
>JAYTAK010000176.1:0-4752 GCA_043737515.1 Candidatus Kuenenia sp.
CGGTCTTCCACAATCTGTACGACATGCTGCGCCTTGACTGCCGGCATCAGATTCAGCGGCAAACCGCCCACAGCAAAAATCTGATTCGGACGAATCGAATCGTCGTTCTGTCCCGGTTGATGATCCACGTCCACAACGTCGTACAGGCAGTTCTTTGACGAATTCCAGAACCGGTCCAGAAAAGATTCGCGCGCCCTGCGGCGCACGGGCTCCCAATGCGAATTCATGCGACTTCCGATCCAGAGTGCATTGATCCAGAGCGCCTGAATCTCGACAGGCTTTCCCATCCGAGGCGTCACGATCCAGTCGCCACATTTTGCATCCATCCAGGTGAGTTGCACGCCTGGTTCGCCCGCACTCAGCAAACCGTCTCGGTCCATGCCGATCCTGAATCGGGTCCCCAGCATGTATCGCTCCAGAATCTGATCCACGGCAGCGCTGAGAATTCTACGATGAGTCTCCCAGTTCGGAGTCGCCGCGATCTTTGCGGCATTCAGATAGTCGTAAGCGGCGATGATGTACCACAGCGACGCATCGACGGAATTGTATTCCGGAACGTCGCCCTGATCCGGGAATCGATTCGGAAGCATGCCTTCCGAGATCACCTGCGACCACTGTGTCAGAATCTGTCCGGCCTCATCGATATGCCCGGTCGCCAGACACAAACCGCGCAGGGCGATAAACGTATCGCGTCCCCAGTCTGTGAACCACGGATAACCTGCCACGATCGTTTGCCCGCTGCCACGTCGCACTAAATAGTCCGCCGCTGAGCGATGCAGACGTGTCGCAAAGGCGTTGCGGCGAGTCCGTTCACTCAGAGCCAGCCGTTGTGCCAGTTGATCAACGGTTTCTCCGGAATCCCGGCGAATGCATTCCGGTCCATTGTCGGTCAGAACCAACAGGGCAGGAGCGCGGCTCAACGAAAACCGGTGGACCCCGGGCGACGCAAGATCTTCTGATGCATCCAGGCCACGAGCTGCCTCGTCGGCATAGAAGAACTGACGATACCACTCAGGTGCATGCGAATATTCACCATTCGTAAATGCCGTCACTGCTGGTGCATCTTCGTACGGATGCCAGGTGATCTGCTCGTTCGCGATCGATGCATCAAAACGGAATGCCGGATGCTCGTGCTGCAGTACGTGATAATCCCTGCCACACATCAACAGACGAATGACCAGCTCCACCCCTTGCGGCTGAACTGCTCCCTCGGAATTCTGCAGTTGCCATTTCAGCACGGTCCCGGAACAGCCGCGCGGAATGAAGAGTTCAAACTCAATCACCGGACCGTTGGGAAGCCGATACACCCATGTCGGCCATGGCTCGTCCCGGAAACTCTGCAGCAATCGAAAGCCCTGTGGATGAAGCACATCGGGCAGATAGTGCTGCGTCGAAATCGGATACGAATCCGCACCAACTTTGACAGTGGCTTCGAACCCGCTAACGAGTACTTTGCGATCTGTCGGAGGAGTCGCCGAAGTCAACAGCACAGCGTGATAGCGTCGCGTTCGGGAGCCCATGATGGTGCCCGACGCGAAACCTCCCAATCCGTCTGTCTCCAGCCATTCCGATTTCAGATCGGTCCCGGAAGAATTCATGTCACCCATGTGTCTCAGACTTTCAAAATCGTTCACTGCACGGCGTTCGCACCCACAACACATCACAGATGGCTGGCACCATTCCGACTGCTGACTGCTTTTCCCAGCAGACGAGCCACCAGCGCAGTCCAGCCGGTCTGGTGGGTGGCACCCACACCGCGTCCCGTGTCTCCATGAAAGTACTCGTGGAACAAAACAAGGTCGCGCCAATGAGGATCCTCAGCAAATCGGGACTCGTCGCCGTGACACGGACGGCGACCGGAAGCATCCGGCAGGAACAAGGACGCCAGTCGGCGGCTGAGTTCATCCGAGACTTGCTGCAGATTCATCATCTTGCCGGAACCGACTGGACATTCGACTTTGAACGAATCACCGTAAAAATAGTGATACCGTTCGAGCGCTTCAATCAGCAAATAGTTTACCGGAAACCAGATCGGTCCGCGCCAGTTCGAGTTCCCCCCGAACAGGCCGGTCGTGGATTCAGCGGGCACGTATTCCACACGGTGCTCCTCGCCTCCGACCCAGAACGAGTAGGGATTCGCTTCATGGACCTTTGACAGCGCACGCACACCATGAGGTGACAGGAACTCAGATTCATCCAGGACGTAATGTAGTACCCGCTGTAGTCGTTTTCGAGACGGAATCGCCAGCAGCCGATGGTTGTGCGGGCGACCGTCGTTTGATTCACTCTCCAGATAGGAAATCTGCCGCGCCAGATCCTGTCGATGCGTCAGAAACCATTCCATTCGCTTACGAAAGCCTGGTAACTGCTGCAGCAAATCTTCTTCCAGCACTTCCACGGCAAAGAGCGGAATGATGCCCACGATTGAACGGATCCTCAGCCGATGCGTATCGCCGCCGACTTTCAACTGATCATAATAGAACCCGTCCTGATCGTCCCACAGTCCTGTGCCACCGAGACAGTTCATGGCATCGGTGATGGCGACAAAGTGTTCAAAGAACTTGGAAGCAATGTCCTCATACGCTGCATCATCCCGCGCGAGTTCCAGCGAAATCGACAGCATTGTCGCGCAGTAGAACGCCATCCATGCCGTACCGTCTGCCTGTTCGAGATAACCGCCTGTCGGCAAAGGCTTCGATCGATCAAAGACACCGATATTGTCGAGTCCCAGAAAGCCGCCGGAAAACAAATGACGACCATTCACGTCCTTGCGATTGACCCACCAGGTGAAATTGATCAACAGCTTCTGAAAGGCACGCACCAGGAAACTTCGGTCACGGCCCCCTCGACGGCCCGTCATTTTATAAACACGCCAGCATGCCCAGGCATGGACCGGCGGATTGACATCAGAGAAGGCAAACTCGTAGGCCGGTATCTGTCCGTTCGGGTGCATGTACCATTCACGCAGCATCAGCAGTAATTGTGATTTGGCAAAATCCGGATCGACCGTCGCCATAGGAATCATGTGGAACGCCAGATCCCAGGCGGCGTACCACGGATATTCCCATTTGTCCGGCATGGAGATAATGTCACGGTTGAACAAGTGCGTCCATTCACTGTTGCGGCCGTTGCGACGTGACTCCGGCGGCTGAGGCTGGTCCGCGTCGCCGCTGATCCAGTGCTGAATGGCATAGTGATAAAACTGTTTGCTGATCAACAGACCGGCGAGTGCCTGGCGTGCGACGTTGGCTTCTTCGGCCGTTGCCTGCCGCGGCAAAGCCTTTGCATAAAAAGCATCGGCCTCGACAATCCGCGTTTGAAAAACCTGTTCGAATTCCGGCCCGAACTGATCTCCCGTGCTCAAATCACTTTTCGTCAACCGCAGTCGCAGCGTGGCTTGACCGCCAGGTGGAATCGTCACCGCGAAAAGCCGAGCGGCCTTTGTTCCGCGCTTCAGATCCAGCACGGCACGGTTTTCACCGGCAATCACGTAGTCATGGAACGCATCCTTCGCCATCGCTCCGGACGGCGAAATCGCAAACAGACGCTCGCTGTTGGACTCATTTTCTGTCAGCAGCGTCACCGGTTGGGTTATGCTCGTCGCTGAACCGCTGAATGTCCCGTCAATGTGCAGACGAAATTGTCCCAGCGTCGGATGATCTGACAGCAACGATCCATCCGCCTGACGTGTGATCGACGGCTTGACTTCACAGCCCTCATGCGTACATCCCCATGACCATGTATTGCGAAACCACAGCGTGGGCAGCACATGAATTGTGGACGCCAGATCGCCGCGGTTTGCCACGGTGATTCTGATCAGAATGTCGTCGGCGGATGCCTTTGCATATTCCGCGAAGACGTCGAAGTAACGATTGTGATCGAAGACACCTGTATCGGCGAGTTCGTACTCAAGATCAAACTTTCCGCGTCGGCGATTTTCTGCCACCAGCGGCCCATACGGATATTCTGCCTGAGGGTATTTGTAAAGTGACTTCATGTAGGAATGCGTCGGCGTGGAATCCAGATAGAAATAACTTTCCTTCACGTCCTCGCCATGATTGCCTTCCGGCCCGGTCAGGCCGAAGAGCCGTTCCTTGAGGATCTTGTCTTTGCCATTCCACAGCGCCAGCGCGAAGCACAGGCGGCATTCCCGATCACAGATTCCCAGCAGCCCGTCTTCGCCCCACCGATACGCACGGCTGCGGGCATGATCATGCGGAAAGTAGTCCCAGCATTCTCCGGTCGCTGAATAATCTTCGCGGACCGTGCCCCATTGACGTTCGGATAAGTAAGGTCCCCAACGCTGCCAATTGGCACTGCGCTCACGAGACTGTCTCAGTCGAATTTCTTCTGCCAGCATTGCATCGTCCTTAAAGTCCGTGACGATGAGAGGTGTGGGTTGTCTCATCGATCACGACGCACAGTATAGTGATCGCTGAGAAAAATACCCGAAGCCTGCAAGTCGCAGCATGGCTTCGAATCCTGGCGCGGGCGTCGCCCGCAACCGAATCTCATTTGCCGCACCAATGGCTTCCCCGCCGTGTCTCGCGCGAGCCGACGGAGCGGCTCGCCTGCGTAGGTCCGCCGCTCCGTCAGCGGACATCTGTCGCTTCGCGGAAATTTTCTCAGTAAAACCACACTCCCTGCGTTTGCTGGTTCATCGACAAATTAAGTGCGCGGCGTAAGATTCTGTCGCGGCAAGGGTTTACAGGAAGTGGTCAAGTCGGTCTGATGAGCAGAGTTCAAAACTGA
>JAYTAK010000177.1:0-2032 GCA_043737515.1 Candidatus Kuenenia sp.
GCGACCGGAATACGTCGCGGGCTGAAAACTGACACCCGTGATCCAGGGGCGTTCAATGCCGAATTCCACCAGTCGCCCGATCTCATGATCGTTCACGCCGGGCTGCACGGTACACACCAAGATCGTATTCAGCCCGACTTCACCCAACTGCTCGATGGCCCTCAGTTTCGTCTCCAGCAGCGAGGCACCTCGCAGTGTCCGATAGCCTGAATCTTCAAACGTATCAAACTGCAGATAGATTTCTGTGCGATGTTTTCGCTCAGCGATACGTTCCAGAAACGCTCGATCACGAGCCAGGCGAATGCCGTTCGTATTGATCATTACGATGTCGATCGGTTGATCGCAGGCGTATCGATGAATCTCTTCGAAGTCCGGATGAATCGTGGGCTCGCCGCCGGACAACTGCAGAATTTCCGGCTGACCTTCGACTTCCACAAGGCGATCAATCGCAGATCGGCAATCGTCGAACGACAGGTGCGTGCCACCGGGGCCGCTCACCGCAAAACACATGGGGCATTCGAGATTGCATGCGGAGTTAATCTCAAGCAGCCCGATGCAGGTGTGCTGTTCGTGTTCCGTACAGAGCCCACAGTCATATGGACAGCCGCGATCCGGTTCGATGCCAAACGAAACCGGCACTTTGCCCGGAAGGCTGTAATCCGTGCGATCGAACCACTTCACATCGCTGCAGACATAATCTTCCCGAACGCCATGCACGAAGCATGTCTTGCGAAAATAGACTCGCCCGGCACGTGAGATGACTTTCGCCGGGACAAGCGCCAGACAATCCGGACACAGGCTTTGTGTGGTGCCGAGGAATGTGTAATCGCGGTATGTCGTCATGGATTTTTTTTTAATGCTCTGGCTGAATTCGGGGCCAATCACTCGTTTAACCGCGTGCCCATCGGGCCGCGCTTGTTCGCTGGATACAGAAATCGCGGCTCGTTGGGCAAGCGGTTAAACGATTCAACTTTTCAACGCCCTTAAGATCCAGGTGACTTCTGGAACTGTGGATACGGACTGATGTCTGCTGCCAGTCACAGAGTGGGCACGATTTCAGGTGTGGCTGATGCATGTGAAGATAACATTTTTTCCCATGAATCACAGTCGGCGGAGCGACTGAGCTACGTAGGCGATGTCGCTCCGCGACTCGCATTCCTGTCAACGCCTGGCAGAAAAGAACGCCCTGTAGCTTAGGGGGCAAATGATCATGCTCAAACCCTCTCCAATTCCACTGCCTCACGCCACAGACCAAAACCTGCAAACCAAAAAACCGCGCTTCATCTCTTCAGCGAACGGACAATCTTCAGAAATCCCCAGACGGTAAAAACGAATGCCGCAACCGTTGTCAGGCCTGCGACCACACACACAATCACCATTCCAAATTCACCCCTCAGTCCGTCAATCGAATTCACCCCGAGACAAGTGAAGAAAAATGTCACACCAAACGTCAGCACCGCGACTGTAAGTCCTGTGAAGACCGAAAACACGATCGCCACTGTGCCTGGCTGACTGCGATCAGGCACAGAACCTGCTACATCTGCGACCTGAGTCGCCAGGTACGGGTTTTCTTCAGGTTGTGGTGTTGGCTTATTCATAAATCGGACAAAACGTGTTAAAGGCCGACTCACAAAACACACCAGGATCGTTGAATCGGCGATGCCGATCCAGACCTGAGATGGACTGCATCTCGTCGTCACTGAGTTCAAAATCGAATAGCTGCAGATTTTCTTTCATCCTTGCCACGTCGGTAGTCTTTGGGATCACAGACGTCCCGCGCTGAACACCCCAGCGCAGCAGAACCTGAGCGGCGGACCGGTGTTTTTCCAGGGCAATACACTGCACGATGCGATGGTCCAGCAGGGATTCTGAAGCACTGGCCATGCCGAGGCTGTAGTAACTTGCGGCACCGAGCGGCGAAAAGGCGGTGAACGCAATACTCTCCTGCTGGCAGTACCGCAGCAGTTTTGCCTGCACGAGAAACGGATGCGATTCGACCTGCAGCACCGACGGGCGAATGCGTGCATACGAC
>JAYTAK010000178.1:0-10973 GCA_043737515.1 Candidatus Kuenenia sp.
TACTGATCGGCAACCATTCTCTGAGTGCGGATGCTGATCGCATTGATCTGTTCGAGCGGAGACATGCCCGACGGATCATTGCCCGTTTCGCCGGCGCGGATCGCCGTCAGCAGGCTGCCGACGCGGACCATGAAGAACTCGTCCAGGTTGGACGCCGTGATCGCCAGAAATCGCAATTGCTCCAGCAGCGGAACCGACGGATCACAAGCTTCATCCAGCACACGCTGGTTGAATTCCAGCCAGCTTAACTCACGATTGGTCAGAAGATTTTGAGTGTCAGACATAGTTCATTTCCACGACGATCACGCAATTTAACGCGGCGATTCCCGGAGCAGCACGCCCAGCCCGAACGTATCTTCAAGGAGCAGGGCTTTCTGGCGCAGTTCCATCCGTTCCAGCGACAGGTCGCCCGCAGAATTTCTCACCGTGATCACCAGACGATGACGTTCGATCGTGCATTCAATGTCACGTACGCGCTGGCTGCCCGTATGATCCAGCGCGACGGCCACACGCAGAATCCCTGCCAGGCGTGAGACCACGACGCGATTGTCCCGATCCAGTCGGGCAAACAATTCATGCGTCGGTTTCGGTGCCGCACGGCGGTGATACCGGGCGATCATGGCCACCAACTGTTGGTCCTGTTCATTCAGTCCGAACAACTCACTGTGCGAAATCAGATAGTGCGAATGCTTGTGATAGCCCGACACTCCCACAAACAGGCCGATCTCATGCAGCAGTGCGGCGACGTACAGCAGCGTCTCGCATCGCGCGTCCATGCGGTGTTCAGACTGCAGTGAGCGGAAGAGCGTCCGAGCAAGTTCGGCGACATGCCGCGCGTGTTGTAAATCGACCTGATACCTGCGAGCCAGTTCGCTGGCTGCGTTGACGATCTGATCACAGAAGTCGGCTGACCAGTCGTTCGACCGCAGCATTCCCTGCAGCAGCGCGTCGCGCAGATTGAGTCCTGTGATGAGGAGATGAGAACACCCCAGCAATTGTGCGAGTCGCAGGTTTGCCAACAATGCCGGAACCAGTGTTTCCGCCTGCGACAGTTCCAGGTGATATTTTCGCATGATGCGATCGACGGTCAGCGACAGCAGTTTGGTCGTGAGTTTGTCGAGATCCGCCACTGCGATGCGACTCAGGGCGGACGCCGGCAGTTCGACACCAAGCTCCTTCGCGGCAAAACGCATGTCTCCGCCGAGGCCGACGTATTCCACCGGGCGTCCTTTCGGAACAACATCCAGCAGAGGCTCGAGTGTTCGGTCAATGTGACCGATCATGATGCTTCCCATCCGACTGCGCGTGGTCTGCGAATGCAGGATCATCTGCTGCAGCCGCAGCGAGCCCAGGCGATAGGGCTGTGAATGGAGAATGTCCTTGCCCTTCAGAACCAGCACTTCGGTATTGCCGCCGCCGACTTCGGCCACGACGGTCAGCCCATCCGCCAGCGCCGCGTCATTTTGCAGCAGCGGGCGAACACCAAGATACGTCACGCGCGCGATTTCCGCGTCGTCGATCATTTCAACCGACAGCCCCGTGGCCGTGTAAATGCGGTCCAGCACTTCGATCCGATTTGTGGCTTCGCGGACAGCGCTGGTCGCCACGATGCGGATGTGTTTCGGATCGCTGCACTGATACTCCTTCAGCTTGCGGCGATAACTCTTCAGAATTTTGATCGTTTCCTGCAGCGTCTTGCGCTGGATTTCACCCTGCGTGAACGTGTCTTTCCCGAGACTCAAACCGCGGACAAGCTGCTCGAGCACGCGGACGCGGGAACTGCCGTCACTTTCACCCACGGCCATGCGAATGGCGGATGTGCCGAGTTCAATCACGGCCAGTGGAAACGCATTCGCGCTCCGCAACGGCTCGGGCGCTGCATCCGGAGGTGCATCCTTGCGAACCGGCAAGTCATTTTGAGTTGTCTCGTTCCCGGTGGTCATGGCCAGTGTCAGACTTTCTTCGTGACTTTTGTTCCCGATTCCTGCCGGACCCACGCCGCGGCACCGGTCGCACCGGCAAGGTCACCGAGTTCGCTGACTCTGAGCTTCGCACAATCCGCGAGAGAAGGCAATACGTTTCGGCGAACGCCTTCAGTGACAGATTCCAGATACAGTTTGGGCATGGCTTCCACGAGTCCGCCCCCCAAAATGACCACATCGGGTGCCAGAATATTGATCAGGCTGCCAATTCCGCGTCCGACCTCTTCTGCCGCTCGACGCACAATTTCCTCAATGGCTTTGTCACCCATTTCAATCGACTTCGCGAGGGAGGAACTGCGAATCTTGGCGATGTCTGTGCCAGTCATCTCTTTCAGGTGCGGTGCCTGACCGCGGTACACGGCTTTTGCGGCTTCAGCAGCAATCGCGAGTCGGCTGGCGATGCCTTCCAACGTCCCGACCGGTCCCACGCCGGCTGCGGCTCCTGCCGTGGCCATTTGCAAATACCCGACTTCCATGCACGATGATCGTGAACCTCGGAAGATCCGGCCTTCGTACACACAGCCGCCTCCAATGCCGGTGCCAGGAAACACACCCAGCACGCAACGAGCCCCCTGCCCTGCTCCGCTTGTGTACTCTCCGAATACACCTGCATCCACATCGTTGCAGATGAGAGCCGGACACTTGAATCGCTTGGACAGGAAGTCCTGCAGATCCACATTCTTCCAGCCCAGATTCGGAGCTTCCAGAATGATGCCTTTCTGCAGATCCAGCGGCCCGGGAACACCCGCACCGATCCCGGCAATTTCTTCCGCCGCCACGCCAGCTTCTGTCAGAGCCAGAGAAATCGTTTCCGCAAGACGTTCCAGTCCGACCTGTTCACCTGCGTTGCCCCGTGTCTTGCGACGTTTTTTTGCCAGCACCTTGAGTTTGTCGTCGAACACGACGGCCATCATCTTGGTGCCGCCGAGGTCAAAGCCAATCCAGATTCTGCGTTTTGGTGTATCGGTACTCATGGTCAGTCCAGGGCCGTGTTTTGGCAGTCGCCAGAAACTTTTTTGCCGCGATTTCTGTTACTCTTCCGGGCGGGAGCATAGCAGTTGAGATTACTCGACTCCATCTGCCCCGCCCGAATCCACTGGAACCAGGATTTTCTACGGAACAGAAATTATGGACCGCGACGCACTCAAATCTCTGCAGGCACCGATCAAACAGCGATATCAGGCTGATCCTGCAGCCGCAATCGCTGAGCTTCATGCCACAGGGATCGTGGATTTTGCAGGTCTCAACTGCCGTGTGCCGATCCCGGCCAACGATGGCACTCAGATCATTGCGGGATTGCATCCCATGGCGGGAGGAGACGGATCGGCGGCTTGTTCCGGCGATATGCTGCTGCAGGCGCTTGTCACCTGTGCCGGAACCACAATGGCCGTGGTGGCAACGGCGATGGGTCTGGAGATCCGAGAGGCCCACATCGAAGCCGCAGGAATCATGGACTTTCGAGGCACGCTGGGTGTCGATCGAACAGTGCCAGTGGGATTCACCAGCATCGCACTTCGTTTTCACATCACCTCGGATGTGCCCGTCGAACAGCTCGACAAACTGATCCAGCTCACGGAACGCTACTGCGTCGTTCTGCAGACGCTGCAGCACGCAGTGCCCGTGAGTGCGATGCGTATGACATAGACCTGCGCCATGCTTCGTTTGCTATTCCTCACGCGATTGGCGTTGGATCGTTTCACTGGGTGCCCAGCGGGCCGGGATTTTTCTAATTGATATTTCGTATTTGAGATTTGAGATTTGAAATAAGAAGCGCGGGGCGTTGCCCACGCGGTTAAACGATTGTGTCATTTCGGGGTGCGTGAAGTATTTCAGTTCCGCCGGATGCTGATCCGCTCGGGATGCGCCGGATCGGGGCCGATGATTTCAATCTGGCGGCGGATTTCCGGTTGGTCGTCGTAGCGAACTATCAATTCTGCAGAGCCTGCCGGGACAGTACCGGGACTTCTGAGAATGATAAAATCTCTGGCAACCTGCCCAAGTGGGAAAGACTTTCCATCGGCAATCAGTTCAAAATACGCGGTGAACGACGTTCTGGTAACGGAGATCTCGCTGGCCATGTTAGAAGTTCATCGCTACAAGGAACGGTTTCAAAAAGAGCTTGCCACTTATCGGCGGCTCGCCGAACGCAACATCACACGACTCAAAGGGTTTCAGTTTCCACAGATGGTGGATTATGACGAAGAGTTGAACATTCTGGAACTCTCGATTGTCAGTCCGCCCTACAACGACAGCAACTTCAGAATCGATGCATGTGACAAAAGTCAAAGTAGGCGTCACTCTCCGAGTGACGGATCCAGAAAACGCTCACGTTTTCTGGCGGGGCTTCATCACTCAGAGAGTGATGGCTACTTTTGTCGCATGTGGCACAATCGTCGGTCCTCCGCTCGCGTCAAAGGTTAGGTTTTCCACCGGCCGCAGGGGCTCCAAAAAACGGATTGTTGTCCCACAGTCCTCTGAACGCCGCATCGTGCAGGTAATCCGGAAGTTTGCAGGTGCGACTGCCCTGCCCTTTCATGAACACCCGCGACTCTTCATTCTTCATCGCCAGCAAATCCGCCGACGAACAGTCAAGCACCTCCGTCAACTGCCGCGCCATCATACTGTTGCTGATACCAAACGCCTGGAGCACCGCTGCGTTGTTGATCAGCGTTTCGTGCCGACTACGTGGAACGCGGCCTGGGCCTGGCAATTTCGCACGAAAAAAAAACGCCGCGTCCTGAGCCTGACCGATCCCATCGGCACGATTGATCTGAGCCAGGAACTCGGGACGACCGAAATGCATCTCTATCATCGCCCCGACATGCAGCTTTCTGAGCCAGCCGCATTCCTGGTGGATGCTGTCACCGCCATCTTCAATCGCGAACAAACCGACGAGCAGCCACGCCGGGCGATGCGATAAGACGTGGGCGTGTCAACCTTGTTCCTGTCATTCTCGAAGCGGATCGCCGTTCTTCCCGCAACCCAAGGACGAGTGTGAACGAGAATTCAACCACGGATTTCGCGGATCCCACAGATAAACACACTGTGCCTCATCCGCACTATCCGTGGCATCCGTGGTCAAGACACTGCGATTGGGACGACGATTGCGTTCGAAATGCGCTGTACAAAACTTCTTGGTGATGCGCATCGTTGTCTTTCATTGCAGCCGCCTGAATCCCTTCCGCGTGATCGCCCGGCTATTCCGTGAACTCAACATGATCATTGCTTGTAGGCCGTAATCTTTCGATACGACCAAACGCCTACATTCCAGAGAATCAATGCCGGAATCAGAACGACTGGCAAGAGGTTATCGCCATTCTGGTGCAGAAACTTGTTGGGCGATCTTCGTGCTACTGGGAACGACTTTCCATTTCAAAAAAACTCGTCATCGGCAAATGCGCTTCGGTGCCGTGCTGTTTCAGTCGTCTCAAGGGGACGCAAGTTGAGGGAACATGTCAATGCATTTCTGCCACCAAGCGCTGATGTAGGCCATTTCAGGATCGCTCAAAAGCCGGAATGCCATGCCAAAAGGAATTCGCTGGTTCTGCGTCGCCGCAGCGGCGGCAAACAGAACTGCCATTTTCAAAATGTCATCATGAACATCTTCGCACTGGTCCAACGCAATCATCGAGACGTCAAGCAGCGACCAACCGGCCATGCCAGCAATTACATCGCTTGCAGAACTCACATCCTCAGGAACTCGTTCCCTGTACAATTCAGCCGCCTCACGTAGTTGTGCATCATCTGCAACACCAGCAATCCAACGTTGGTAGCACTCAAGATAGGCACTCGTTCTTTCTCTATCGATTTCAAGGCAAGCTGCAGACTCCCACAAAGCAACTGTCGGCTCAGCCGCCAACCAGACGCACATTGATTGCTCACGGAGGGGCAATTGCAGGACTCGGCGAATCCATTCGTGAATGATGTCATTCTTGCTCATCGAGACTCGTCTTTTGAACTTGCGCACAACAACGTGGAGGGTGCCAATCGCCAGACCAACACCGCAACCTACGATCAAAGTGAGAAAAAGAGACCGAGTCCAGTGATCTGGATTTGCAAGAGGCCGTCCATGGTCGCGGTTCGTCAGAACCAAAATGCGAATGCCCACAGTCGAGCATAATCCGATGAACGCGCACCATCCCACGAGGATTCCAGACCAATGTGTGACAGCACCTGGATTGAGTCTGAAGCTTTTCATGTCACTGCCGAACTCCAGAGGTCACAGCCAGCTTCCGCGACCGATTGTCCATGTGTGTACAACCCATCGGTAACTCGACCACACTTTTTTGTGTTCGCGCTGTTAACTGTCCAGTGGGGGAATTAAGACAGCATAGTCGTCTCGCCGAATCAAATGCAAGTTGCGGAATGCCACGGAAAACTTGCCAGATCCAGTCTCCACCGTCAAAACGTGCGGATCACTTGATGAGTCAATCGTATCGTACAGCCAAACGTCAGGAATTTCGTTCAGTTTCGGATCGTAGCGAGTTACGCCGATCAACACGAAAATGTAACGGCCCACCGAGACAATAACTCGTCCCGCCAGGCGTTCGATTGAAGTGATTTCCATGTCGTGAAACGGAGTACGCCGCCAAAATGTTTCCAGCAAGGCAACGTTGGAAGCAATGTTGTCCGTAATCTGAGGGCGTGCTGGTTTCCCCATAATTGTCAACTCCTGACAGCCATCTGTCCTCACCTGCCGGGACGAACGACCGCCTTCACCGGATGGCAGGAGAAGGTTTTCAACGGCGAACTCGGCAACCGCCGCCACTTACGTTTCATTGAATCCCGGGAAGGCACACCAGGAACTGCAGGACAGACAGCGCAAGGTCGGCGACAACCGCGAAACATCGTAGCCTCTTTGTGGCACTGGATGCCGACGATATGGCAACAACGGTTGCAATCGGACAGACATAAAACGTGGAACCCAGCGGAAACAAGACAAGAAACTCGCCAACCTGTCCACCAGGTAGAAGAATACCGTCATTCCGCATGACGATAAAGAGCACCACGACCGAAGCGAGATGAACGTAAAAGATCTGTCGAAGCCGCCTCCGCAAGCTTATGTCTGGATCGAGGGGACAAATTTGCAGTGAATTCTCTGGAGGAGCATACGGATTGGCTTGCTCTACATGCAATAGGGGAACTTTCTGTAAACGAACAATCAACAAACCAGATTAGATTCGGCGTTAAGTATTTCCAGTTCCGTAATCGTATCCGGGCCTCACATGAAAGCTCCAGGCAAATGTCTAGTGTGAGTGTCGCCGTCGAACGTGAGGATGTCAATAAGGCTTCGCTGCAGGAACGGCGAGCCAGCCGTGTTTCGCTGTCCGATTCAACTGGATGTCGAATCGTGGCGACAGTAGAATGTTTGGGCCATGTGGGAACAAGGGTAAAAGCGGGGGAGACAGACCATGACTACGGAAACAACTGAACGCAGGAAACTCACCTACGAAGACTACGCGCAGATTCCGGAGGACGGTTGCCAGCATGAGATCATTGATGGAGAGCACTACTTGAATCCGGCACCCAGCACGTATCACCAGGCCGTTTCGCGCAGGCTTAAGTTCCTGCTGTATGTTCCGATTGAGAAAACTCAACGCGGCGTAGTCATCAATGCACCTTACGACGTTCAGTTATTCGCTCATGATATTCTGCAGCCGGACCTTGTGGTTGTTCTGAACGCACGGCAACACGTCATTACGCCTTCCAGAATTCAGGGAACGCCGGATCTGGTGGTCGAAATTCTTTCATTGTCCTCGGAATCCCGAGACCGCAAACTCAAGCGGGCGCGATATCAAAAGGCCGGCGTGCCGGAATACTGGATCGTTGATCCGTTCGAACACAAAGTTGAACAACTTGTGCTGCACGATGGTGCGTATGTCCTGCTTCCCGCGACGGACGTGTTGCAGTTGACGATTCTCGAAGGCGTTTTCGTGCGTTTAGACGAAATTTGGTGATCAGCGGTCGAACAACGATGTCCAACGCCCGGTAAACATCCCCAATTCGCCCTTGCGGGGAATCTGGAATCTCGGAAAGATGCGTCAAAATGTCCGTCCCGGGGGATCGCGATTGTTGCGGACGGCGTCGTGCAAAAACCTCAGAGCCAATTGGAGTGGCGAAGTGATGACTAAGGAAAGTAGCGGCATATCGACATTTGGCCTGATGTCGGCGGCACTGTGTGTCAGTTCACTGATGTTCTTCAGCATCGGACTGTCGCACCTGGCACGGGCGGATGAAAAAACGGGCGTCGCTGCGGCAGACGGAATTTCACTGGTTGATCCGGCTGATCCGCAGCGTACCACGCGCGTTGAGTATTCCCTGAAGATTGAAGGCACGCTGCTGACCCCGTCGCAGAAGGGGGCGTCCGAATGGAAACTCAACAGTTCCGGAAAGTTTGCATTTGATCAACGAAGATTTCCTTCCGAGGCCACCGGACCATTGGCACTGCGAGCTGTGCGACGTTTTTCCGCTGCCGAAACAGAATCCGTGGTTGGTACGGATCATGCAACATCGGTCGTGCTGCCGTCGCAGGTCCGGCTGATTCATCTTTACGGTGCCGAAGATCAACTGCTGCAACTGAGTCCCGATGTGCGGCTCACGCGACCGCAGGTGGATCTGTTGCAGATCCCCTGTGATCCGATCGTGGCAACGGGATTGCTTCCGGCAAGGAACCTGAAAGACCAGCACGAAAAATGGAACGCGGATTCATGGGTGATCCCAATGCTGGTCGGCGTTGACGCAGCGGTTTCGCAAACTGCAACCTGCCAACTGAAGTCGCTCACGGCCAGTGAAGCGGTGGTGACGTTTGAAGGCACCACCGAAGGCGCAGTCACAGGTTCTGCCACGAAGGTGACGCTGCAAGGTGAACTGACGTTTGATCGCACGCATCAGTTCATTCGATCCCTCAAGGCCGTACAGTCAGAAAAGCGTGAGCCGGGGCCGTTCAGTCCGGGACTCAACGTGAAAGCCACGATCGCGTGGACTCAAACGACTGCCGCAACACCCAGCGACCTCCCTGACACAATGCCGGAGCAAGTTCCGGATGAACGAAAACTGTTGCTGACTCTCGCGACGCCTGGGCAAGTCTTGTTGTTGCATAATCGCCACTGGCACGTCTTCCATGAAACGCCCGAGATGGTCATGCTGCGGATGATGCATGACGGATCGCTGGCGGCTCAATGCAATATCGCACCCTCCCCTGCTGTTCCGGCTGGAGAATCAACATCCGAGCGAGAATATCTTGATGAAGTGCAGACCGCGCTGGCAGAACGCAAGGGGGTTGTGAAGTCGTCAAAGGTTCATGACGACATCCACGGCTGGCGGGTGCATCATGTTCGGGCTCTCGGGAAGGCCAACGAAAAGAACCTGATCTGGGACTATTTTCTCTGTACGGCGAAGTCGGGCCAGCAGACTTCGCTCATTTTTTCGTATGCTGAAGAGGACGAAAAACTGGTCGCAGGCTCACCCGAGCAGATGGTCGGGACGCTGACAGTGCGGGCAAATCGTCCAAAAGTCGCCTTGCCGCGCTGAGGTCGATGGACCGCAATTCCCCCAAAAAAATCGTTACAAGGTCTGAGACGATCTTGCCCCAAAGCCGACGACTGGTCTACGATTGGATTGCGTGTTCCTTCGGGATTGTGAAGAATCACTGTCCAGCCGGAAGTTTTGTGTCTCGTTATTCATTCACATGTTGCGGGCCGGGTTGTTCCCGTCCTGTCCGTTTGACTGTCGAAGGAAAGTTAGAATGGCAACGCTCAGAACCGTCAGTCGCTGCACTTTGCTGCTGGCGTTCGTGATACTTGTTCCGAAGTCTCTGACTGCGGCGGAAAATATCGTCCTGACGGCCGACGACGGCAAGACGGCACAGATCGTGGCGCAAATGGTGTCCAATCGGCATATCAACCATCCGGACATTGACGATGCTCTGTCCGAAAAACTACTGCACCGCTACCTCGAAATCTGGGACCCGCAAAAACTGTATCTGCTGCAGTCGGACATTGATGAGTTCTCCGCCAAAAAGACGTCACTGGACGACGAAATCAAGAAAGGTGACGTGCAGTTCGCAGCCACCGTGTTCGAACGTTTCCGATCCCGCATGGATGTCCGCGCGGCAAAACTGAACGCTCTGATTGATGTGGAACATGACTTCACGGTCGAAGAAGAACTGATTCGTGACGCCAAGGAGATTCCCTGGGCCGCCAACGAAGAAGAACTGGACGAACGCTGGCGCAAGCGAATCAAGTTTGATCTGCTGATGCTCAAAATGGACGACATCGACCTTGTGGAAGCCCGCAAGCGACTCCAAAAACGTTATCACACGAATCAGGTCTTTCTTGATCAGACAGAATCACATGAAGTCCTGGAACTTTATCTGTCCTCGATGACCCACTGTCTCGATCCACACTCGACGTACATGTCTCCCCAGACGCTGGAAGATTTCCGGATCGATATGGAGTTGAAGCTCGATGGCATCGGCGCGCGTTTGAAATACGACGATGGCTACACGATCGTGGAAGAAGTCATTGAAGGCGGAGCCGCAGCACTCGACGGTCGACTCAAGAAAGGCGACAAGATCGTCGGCGTTTCATTCGATGCATCGGACAAGTTTGTCGATGTGATTGAAATGAAACTCACCAAAGTCGTGGACATGATTCGCGGCAAGAAAGGCACCAAAGTCCAACTGAAGGTCCGGGTACCGAAAGAAGAAAACGAAGAAGAATCAGCCGGCATCGAACGCCGGACAAAGATCTATGAGTTGACTCGCACGGAAGTCAAAATCACCGAAGACGAGGTCAAAGGCAAGATTCTTGAATCATCGGAATGGATCGATGGCCGCCAGTCCAAGGTCGGTGTGCTCCGCATCCCGGCGTTTTATCGGGATTTCCGTGGTGCGACACTGGGCGGTGATTTCAAGAGCACAGCACGCGACGTCAAGGCTGTGCTTGCCGAATTCAACAAGCAGGACGTTCAGGTTCTGATCGTCGATCTGCG